>CAZEMN010000007.1:4825-40989 GCA_964513335.1 uncultured Zetaproteobacteria bacterium
TCTGTACGCCGCCGATGCTATGCGAACTGGCGAAGACATGGTATGCTCATTTTAGGGTCTGTTCACATAAAATCCAGGCGCCTGGATTTTATGTGAACAGACCCTAGTTCTCAGATGAACATTTAAGCGCATTTACACGGGGGTAATGAATCGTTAAGGTTCGCCGCCTTAAAATTTTGGCTGTATGCATAAATGGGACAGAGCCAAACAGGAAGATTCCGGAGGTTGAAAATGGCGCTGAGTAAAGCACAACTCGATAAATTCAGGGAACAACTCGCCACATGGCGAAAGGAGCTTGATGACGGGCTGAATCAAACCATCCAGTCCATGCACCAAGAAGAGCAAACCTCTTTTCCCGACCCGACGGATCAGGCCACGGTGGAAACAGATCGCAATTTTGATCTCCGTATTCGCGACCGTGAACGTAAGCTTATCAAAAAGATCGATCAGGCCATGAACCGCATTAAAGAAGGTAATTTCGGAGTTTGCGAAAGCTGCGGCGGCAGTATCAGTGTGAAACGTCTGCAGGCCCGCCCGGTGACCACGCTATGCATTGATTGCAAGACATCCCAGGAAATTGAGGAACGCACCCGCGTCGACTGATTTCATCCTGATTACGGCAGTGATGCTTCCAAGCCGACCGCCTCACGATTAGTCTGGCAGATAAAGAAGGGAGCATGCTGCAGAAACTCGGTATATTTCTTGAACGCAGACAACGCTGGTTCGGTCTGCCGCTAATCGTGGCGATGTCTCTGGCCGCATTGGCCATTGCCATTGCTCAACCCCGTTTCCTGGAACTGATAGAATTGAAAACGCTGGATGCCCGTTTTCATTTGCGTGGTGTAAACAAACCGGACCCCAATATCATTATCGTTGCAGTCGATGACCACTCCCTTGAAAAAATTGGACGGTGGCCGTGGTCCCGCGACAAAATTGGCCTGATCATCGACCGCTTACTGGGTCAATATCATGCCAGAGTGATTGGGTTGGATATGGTATTTTCAGAGGCTCAGAAAAATCCGTTACAGGAAAGCCTTGAGAGAATTACGCTATCCGAAAAGGCAAAACCTGAGATCATACAATGGCTGAAACAGCATCAAAATATTGGCGATATTGACGAACAGTTTGCCGCAGTATTGCGCAAATACCATGACCGCATTTGTATGGGTTATTTCTTTTACCCTCATGGCGTATCGGTATCACAAAATGCAGTAAAACAACGTGCACAGTCTGAAAAGCTTCTGCAACCATCGGCAATGACGGCCCAGCAAGATGGCCATGCCCCGCACATTATCACCCACATGCAAGCTGTAACGAATAATCTGTCTATATTCTCACAAGCTGCTGAAGCATCCGGCTTTTTCAATTTCTTCCCGGACTCCGATGGTCTGGTACGCCACGTTCCGCTCGTGGCTGAACTGAACGGCTATTATTACCCCAGTCTTGATCTGCAAACCCTGCGTTTGGCACTTGGCTGGCCATCTCTTTCGATACGTTTATCAAGCAATGGCGTGGAAGAACTTCGCCTGCAGGACAATAGTATTGAAACCGATACGCATGGTCAGATGCTGATAAACCATTATGGACCCGGTCATACATTCCAGTATGCATCGGCGGTGGATGTGCTGGAAGGCAAGGCAAATCCAGTTATGTTCAAAGATGCCATTGTTCTCCTTGGCGTCACTGCAACAGGTGTCTTTGACACCCGCCCCAGTCCCTTCGACACCGTATTCCCGGGTGTGGAAGCGCACGCTACGGTGATATCCAATATTCTTAATCATCAGGCATTGCGCCGTCCAACCTGGTTGCAGGTTACTGAATTGCTGAGTGTTTTGTTCGTCGGGCTGGGTTGTGGATGGTTCGTATTGGGGCGCGGCGCCGTCGTGCAGGGAGTCACCCTGATTGGCGTGCCACTGCTCATCACGCTTCTGGCGTATTGGCTGTTTGCGTCATACAACATCTGGCTGAAGGAAATTTACCTCATTCTGGGCGTTTTAATGGCGGCCGCCCCTGCCACACTTATTGAATATATTATTGAATCACGCAAGCGCGCCTTCATTCATGATGCTTTTGCGCATTTTCTGGCACCACACGTGGTGGACGAACTGGCGCGACATCCTGAAACATTACGTTTGGGCGGTGAAAAAAAAGAAATAACTGCCATGTTTTCCGACATTGCAGGCTTTTCCACATTCTCTGAATCCATGCACCCCGAGGAACTGGTACATTTTCTGAACCAATACCTCTCCGCCATGAGTGATATTATTCTGGCGCATGGTGGCACCATCGATAAATATGAAGGCGATGCCATTATCGCTTTCTTTGGTGCACCGCTGGATATGCCAGATCACGCGATACAGGCCGTACGGGTTGCGCTAGCCCAGCAGGCGCAATTGCAGCAATTAAGAAAACATTGGATGGAAATGGGATACCCCGAACTTCACGCCCGAATCGGAGTAAACAGCGGCCCCATGATCGTCGGCAATATTGGTACGGAAACCCATATGAATTACACCATCATGGGTGACGATGCCAATCTTGCAAGCCGCCTTGAAGGCGTTAACAAAACCTATGGCACATCAATTCTGATAAGCAATCACACCTATTTTGAAGCGCAAGATAGAATCATGGCGCGCTTCGTTGACCGGGTATATGTGGTGGGCAGGAAAACATCCGTGGAAATTTACGAACCGCTGGGAGAACAGGAACGGGTTAGTGCGGAAGATCAATCATTTTCCCACGCCTATGAGGAAGCATGGATGATGATGCACAAGCGTCAGTTTGAAGAAGCTGAAGCCATATTTGCCAAATTGGCAGCCGAACGGCCGGACGACGGACCAAGTTCTGTCATGTTGCTGCGATGCAGGAACTTTATCCAGGAACCACCCCCGGTCAACTGGGATGGCGTACACAGATTAACGTCTAAATAACTACGATCAGGCTGTTTGTGCCGCCGCCACACCTGTTTCTTTTGAAGCCGTAATCACATCTGCCTTTAATTCCTCAACTCGCCATGCAGAGGCATCCGCCAGTAGCGCTTTAACCAGACGATGATTCATATCGTGACCGGTACGCTCGCCTTCGAAAGCACCGACGACCGGATATCCGGCCAGTGCCAGATCGCCCACTGTATCAAGGATTTTATGGCGTACGCATTCATCTTCATAGCGCAACCCGCCTTCATTCACCACACGGAAAGCATCCAGTACAATTGCATTCTCAAGCGAACCACCCAGTGCCAGACCGGCTTTCTGCAGAGCCTCTATCTCATGCAGGAAACCAAAGGTGCGCGCCCGGGCCACCTCGCGAGTATAGGCCTGACTGGAAAAATCCACAGTGGCCTTGCGGCTGCGTAACAACGGGTGATCGTAATCGAGTAGATAACTAACCCTGAAACCGGCGGCTGGATGAAGACTGCACCGTTTATCGCCTTCTTCCATGCTCACTTTTTTCAGGATACGCAGTACTTTCTTGGGAGCCGTCTGCTCCTGGATTCCGGCACACTGAATCAGGAAGACAAATGGCGCTGATGATCCGTCCATGATGGGCACTTCGGGTCCGCCAACTTCTACAATCGCATTATCGATACCAAGTCCGGCCATGGCTGAAAGCAGATGCTCGACAGTGGCAATACACACACGGTCTTTTCCCAGCGTCGTACACATGCGCGTATCCGTTACGTATTCGGCACGTGCCGGAATCTCCACACATTCACCATCGACTACGCGATGAAAGACAACACCTGTGTTCTCAGGTGCCGGCTTCAACGAAAGTTCCACTTTGTGACCGGAATGCAACCCGATGCCGCTGCAACGGATGGGGTGTTTCAGCGTTCTTTGCGGTACCATGTGTTTACCTCCCCGGGGCTGCATGTCAAAGTAATTTTCCATCGGCTTTCCGCACGCATTCTACCGGCCTGCCAATACAATAAACGTGATGCATCGCACACTCAAACTTGCGCATACTGGCACAAACCGTCCACCCCGAAAAGTCTGTATCAGAAACTACCCTGGATACAGGTATTCAGTCCGCCTGCCGCCGAATCCATGTCGGTACCTGTAAGGTGTCTTCATCATAAGCCTCTTCATGACCAAACAATGGCGCCTGCACAACCTGACCATCACCCATACCTGTCTGCAAAGCCTCCGCACCTAACAACACCGGCGTTCTCGGCAATCTTCTGGCTTCGGGAGCGCTCTTGATGGTGGTAAGCTTGGGGGATGCTTCGCTGGCCAACCCGGTTGCCACCACGGTGACGCGCATCTCATCGCCTGCATTCTGATCATATACCATGCCGCAGATGATGTTGGCGTCCTCATCCGCCATATTATGGATGATACTGACCGCCTCATCATACTCGGCGAGCGTCATATCCTCATTACCGGTGACATTGACAAGAATGCCGCGAGCACCGTGGATGTCGACATCTTCCAGCAGTGGCGAAGAGATTGCCCGTTCTGCCGCCTCACAAGCCCGGCTTTCGCCGCTGGCCGAACCACTTCCCATCATGGCCATGCCGACGGTTTCGCTCATCACTGCTTTCACGTCAGCGAAATCGACGTTCATATAGCCGGTATGGGTAATCAGCTCAGCAATGCCACGCACCGCCTGCAAAAGTACGTCATCCGCCTTACGGAACGCCTCCAGCATGGTCGTGTGTTTGCCGACAGCGCCAATCAGCTTCTGATTGGGAATAATGATCAGCGTATCCACATGTTTGCCCAGTTCGGCAATGCCGGCTTCCGCCTGACGCATGCGGCGCTTGCCCTCGAAATTAAACGGCTTGGTCACGACAGCAACTGTCAGTACGCCCATTTCCTTGGCTATTTCGGCAATTACCGGTGCGCCGCCCGTACCCGTACCGCCGCCCATACCGGCAGTAATAAATGCCATATCCGTATCGGTTAACAATTCACGCAAACGATCGCGCTCGGCTTCCGCCGCCACTTTACCGGTTTGCGGATCCGCACCAGCTCCCAGCCCACGTGTGATTTCCGCACCAAGCTGGATTTTGGTCTCCGCGCTACTGTTCTCGATGGCCTGCGCATCCGTGTTGGCAATGGTGAAATCCACACCGCGCAGATTTTGGTCAATCATATTATTCAGGGCATTGCCGCCACCCCCGCCGATACCAATCACCTTGAGTTGGGCCGATTGCCCCACCGTATCCTCTAATGTATATAACGTACTCATGATATTCCTCCTGTAGTGTTTTTGCCCATCTTTACACCTTTCATCCTCAATTTTTTCTCACTTTTGCCTTCATGCCATATCCCCGAACCAACGGCGCATGCGCGCCCATACACGGGCAAATACCGGCTTGCCTGATTCTCCCCTCACCGGAGGGGTTTGCCGATAATGTTGTCCGTATTGGATAAGCCCGACCCCCGTAGCATAGATGGGACTGGACACCACATCCGCCAATCCTCCCACGCCACTTGGCCGGCCAAGCCGGACCGGCATATCGAATATATCCTCAGCCAATTCGACCATGCCATCCAGCAAACTGCAGCCACCGGTCACAACCAGACCGGCAGCCATGAGTTCCTGAAAACCCGAGCGGTGCATCTCGGCTTTCACCAGTTCAAAAAGTTCTTCCACGCGCGGTTCCAGAATCTGAGCCATAACCTGCCGTGGCATGGGCCGCGGCGGGCGTCCGCCGACACTGGGCACCTCCACCTGATCTTCAGGGGACACCAGCGACACCATGCAAGCGCCATATTTCTTCTTGAGTTGATCAGCTTCGCGGGCGCTGGTGCGTAATCCCACCACCAGATCGTTGGTCAAATGGTCGCCGCCAATGGGAATGACCGCCGTGTGGCGTATGGCGCCATCAAGAAACACCGCGATATCTGTTGTGCCACCTCCGATATCCACCAGAGCCACGCCAATATCTTTTTCATCCTGCGCCAGCACGGCTTCACTGGAAGCCACCTGTTCCAATACCATATCGGCAACATCCAGACCGCAGCGATTGCAGCACTTGATGATATTTTGTGCTGATGACACCGCACCGGTGACAATATGCACCTTGGCTTCCAAACGAACGCCGCTCATACCCACCGGCTCACGAATGCCGTCCTGGTTATCGATAATGTATTCCTGCGGCAGGATATGCAGAATTTTCTGGTCCGCCGGAATATTCATGGCGCGGGCAGCGTCGATCACACGCTCCACGTCCTCGGACGTAACCTCACCACCCTTGCTCGCCACCACGCCATGGCTGTTGTAACCGCGGATATGGCTGCCGGCGATACCGGTAAACACGGACTTGATTTCAATACCCGCCATCAATTCGGCTTCTTCAACCGCCAGGCGTATGGACTCAACTGTGCTCTCGATATTCACCACCACGCCCTTACGCAAACCCCGCGACGGATGCGTGCCGACACCCACAACGTCCAGCCTGCCATCCGGCCCTGCCTCCGCCACCACACAGGCAATTTTACTGGTCCCAATGTCCAGCCCCACAAGAATTTGATCGTCCTTGGCCATTAGACCACCCCTCCAATCTTTGATTTCCGGATGAACCAGCGTGTGGGCAGACGCGCGTCAATGCGCCAGCCCCCGCCACGCCAGCGTTTTTGTTGCATGAGAGCGATTAAATCCCGTATGCGCTGACCATCATCACCACGCGGCAACAACCAGCTTTGACCACGATCGAAATTAAACCGCCAGTTGTTGCCTTCGCTAATCAATTCACTCAAATGTGCATAGCGGTCATTACTTGCCGGTTTTACGGCCAGCAACAGATTGACTGCCTCTCCAAGATCGGACCGAAACGTACGCAACAAAGGCAAATCCAACTGTTCGCCACGGCGTAATGCACGATAAGGCACAGCCTTTCCATCAACCAACGACACTTTCCCGTCCGGGTTCTGCCACAAAGCAACCGGTATTCTTTCCCTGGCAGTGATTTCCAGCTTGTCCGGCAAGCTGCGAGCAATGCTTATATCATTCAGATCAGGCAAACGGGCCAGCAATATCCTGCGCAATCTGGAAGGCCGTGCATGAATGAAATCCAGCGTTTTCATCGTATTCAATTCCGTATCAATCGCTGTTTCAAGATATCCCGGTACACCACGAATCGTCCATACCTCAACGGACAATGCCTGATTCAGCCACCATGCACTGGCCAAAACCAGCGTCAAACCGGCCATCCCCGCACACAGGCGTCCCATACGCTTCAACACACGTTTCATTCGGTTTCTGCTTGCCAGCCGGCGTTTGCGGTTGGGGCGAATCATGGTGCCGCTCCCCCGGCATTCAGTTTCGGCACATCCAGCCGGGCTGCATTCAGCATACGCAAACACAACTCCGGAAAATCAATACCCGCGGCCAGGGCTGCTTTCGGCAGCAGACTGGTTTCGGTCATGCCAGGCACCGTATTCACCTCCAGCACAACCGGCTCCCCGCCATCGGCAACAATCATGTCCACACGTGGAGCCCCCAGACACTCGTTCACAATGACAGCCTGCTCGGCCCGCTGCATACACAGGCGGAGCGTTTCCGCCGGTAATCTCGCGGGGCAAAAATAGTCCGTTGCGCCATGTGTGTATTTGGCGTCAAAGTCATATACGCCGGATTTGGGTGAAACCTCCACGGGCGGCAGCGCCTTGCCATTCAATACGGAGACAGCGACTTCCACACCCTTTACCGGCATCTCCGCCATCCATTCTCCGACATCATCAATACTCAATGCCTGCCAGTCATCCGCACGCTTAAGCATATGCAACCCGACGCTGGAGCCCTCCGCCACCGGTTTGACGATCACCGGATAACGAATCGGCCCATCTGCCGTGATCGGAATATCCACGGGTGTTTTTATGCCTGCCTTTTCCAATATGGCCTTGCACAACCGCTTGTGCATACACAATGCCGAGGCCATCACGCCGGAACCGGTATAGGGAATTTGCAGGATTTCGAGCAACCCCTGCACGCATCCATCCTCGCCCCAGCGCCCATGCAGGGCGATCACAGCCACATTCATATCGGCTTCGCGAAGCTGCTCAACCCAGTCTCCATCTAAATCGATTCCGAAAGCGGCCACATCCCTTGCCAGCAAAGCCTCCAGCATCGCGCAGCCGGATTTGAGCGATATTTCCCGTTCACTGGAAATACCACCCATCAGCACGCCGACTCGTTTGTCTGCCACGCCGTTCACAGTTTATCCCCCAACGCCCGCACTTCCGGTTCCAGCCTGACGCCAAAACGCTGTTCAACCGTTTGCCGGGCATGCCGGATGAGCTCACACACATCGCTGCTTCTGGCTTGCCCTTCATTGACGATGAAATTGGCATGTTTATCCGAAATACATGCACCACCGACCCGGAAACCCTTCAGCCCCGCGGCTTCGATCAAACGCGCGGCATGGTCACCCGGCGGATTCTTGAACACCGACCCACAATTGGGCTTTTCCAAAGGCTGGGTACTGCTGCGTTTTTTACGCATGGCGCGCATGCGTTCCTTAATCGCTTCGGGTTCGTCCGGTTGAAGTTCAAAACATGCCGACAGCACCAGAGAACCTTCCGGAAGCCGGGTACGGCGATAGGCCATATCCAGCACTTTAGCGTCCAGCTTCGTACTCCCGCCGTCTATGTTTACGACTGCGGCCCATTGCAATGTGTCTGATACCTGCTGACCAAATGCTCCCGCATTCATGGCGATGCCGCCTCCCACATCTCCGGGGACAGTCGCCATGAATTCAAGACCGGCCAGTCCTGCTTCCGCGCACCGCTGCGACAGCTTGTTCATACGCGCTCCGGCTTCAGCCATAATCTGTTTTCCATCACAGGAAATCCCGGAAAGGCAGCTTAAATCCATGACCAGACCGGAAAACCCGTCATCGGGAACCAGAAGGTTGCTGCCACGCCCCAATGGCAACAGAGGCAGACCAGAGGGGATGCATTTCATGGCATGAATGACAGCATCCCTGTCTTCCGGTTTGAAATACCAGCGGGCCGGGCCGCCCACGCCCAGCGTGGTGTGGCGCGACATCGACTCGTTTTCACGCAATGTTCCCCACGCTTTCAACTGTACGTTCCAGGCCGTCATGCGGCCTTCTCCCGCAAGGACTGACGCAACTCCATGGCGAGAGACCCGATGGATCCCGCCCCCAGCAGCATGACTGTCCGGCCAACGGCTAACGAGGCTCTGGCAATGTCCCGCGCTTCATCCAGCCCCGCGCAACAGCGTACATTGCGATGTCCGCGTTTCTTCATTCCCACAGCCATCGCTTCGCTGCTGATGCCTTCAATCAGATTTTCGCCGGCGGCATAAATCGGCAATAGCACCACTTCTGCAGCTTCATCAAAAGCGCCCAGGAACTCATCCATCAAATCACGGCTGCGGCTATAACGGTGCGGCTGAAACAACACCAGCAATGGTTCATCCGGCCAGCATGTGCGCGCTGTCGCCAGCGTCGCCATAATTTCGCAAGGATGATGCGCATAATCATCCACCAGTATGCCCCGGCCCAACCATGTGCACTGGAAACGTCTCTGAATGCCTTCAAACGAGTGCAGTGCCTGCCGGATCGTTTCCGCATCCACATCCAGTTCACGCAACACGGCGATCGCCGCCAGAGCATTTTCGGCATTGTGTATGCCTGGCATGGGAAGAAAGAATTCACCAAAACTTTCCCCGTTCGCCCGGCTAACGCTGATATGCTGGCCCATTCGTTCCGGCCGGATATCCAGTAAATGAATATCGGCCTGAGGACTACGCCCATAGGTAATCACGGGTTTATGTAAGACATCCCGCAACAGCGCAACATTCGGATGTTCGTGGTGTAATATCGCGCGTCCGTAGAAGGGAACGCTTCCGGTAAATTGCCGGAAGGCATCCATCAGATGTTCAAAATCACCATAATGGTCGAGGTGCTCGGAATCAATATTGCTGACCACGGCAATGGTAGGCGTCAGCCGCAGGAAGGAACCATCGCTTTCGTCCGCTTCAACCACCAGCCACGGACTGTCGCCAAGCCGGGCATTGCCGCCGCTGGCCATCAGGCGGCCACCGATGACGTAAGTCGGATCCAGTCCCGCAGTTTCCATGCCATGCGCAATCAATGAAGTGATGGTGGTCTTGCCGTGACTCCCGGCCACGGCAATGCCCTCTTTCATGCGCATCAGCTCCGCCAGCATTTCAGCACGGGGGATGACCGGAATGCCGTGCTCATGCGCCTCTGCCAACTCGGGATTGCCGTCGGCGATGGCGGATGAAACGACCACCACCTCAGCCTGTCCCAATTGTCCGGCCTGATGCCCGATGAACACATGGATGCCGAGCGAACGCAACCGCTCCACATTGGCGCTTTCCGCCATGTCCGAACCCTGTACGGAAAAACCCTGATTATGCAGCAACTCGGCAATGCCGCTCATGCCGATGCCACCGATGCCGGTGAAGTGTATGTGTTGCACCCAGCGTTTCATGCTGGAGCGCCTAACCATGTTCCCAGCATATCCAGCAATTTCTCTTCGCCTTGTTCGGGAACAGATTTTTCCGCGGCTTCACTCATGGACTTTAACCGTTTGGCATCGAACAGCAGATTCTCAATCTCACTGGCCAATACGCTTGCATCACCGTTCTTCTGGTCGATAATCACGGCGGCTCCAAGGGATGCCAGTGATCGGGCATTGTGACGCTGGTGATCATCCGCCGCGCTCGGCAATGGCACAAAGACTGCCGGCATTCCCACCACGGCGGCCTCGCTGACACTCATGGCGCCCGCACGGGCAATCATCAGATCGCCTTTAACGTACAATCCCGGCATGTCGCGGCAGAAATCAAGCACCTCGGCATCAATCCCGGCATCACGGTAAGTCTTTGCGATTGCTTCCACCCTGCCAGAGCCTTCACCCGCCACATGCGTCACCGTAAATATATGCCCTGCCTGCTTCAGTATCCGGCAGGATGCCGGCACCGTCTCGTTCAGGAATTTTGCCCCCTGCGAACCACCCAGCACAATCAATCCCGGCGGGGTGTGAGGTTGCCAGTGAACCTCCCGAATAGCTTGCGGCACGAGATTGCCGGTATGCCTGCATTTATTCCGTGGCAACCCGTCCGCAGCCTCCGCGAAACCCAGAAGAATACCTTGGCAGAAACGGGCCAGTTTGCGGTTCACCAACCCCGGCACGGCATTCTGTTCGTAAAGGACCACGGGAATACGGCGCAAAATTGCCGCAACCACACCAGCTACGCTGGCATAGCCACCCACGCCCACCACCAGCCGTGGACGCTCCGCGCGCCAGTGTTTCCAGATATGCAGAATCGCCCTCGGCAACTCCCAAACCAGCACGCGCAAGCGCTGCATGAACCCTGCGCCCTGTACGCTGTGCATGGTCAGGAAAAGTGCCGCCTCTCCACGTTCAGGCAGTAATCTGGATTCCAACCCGCGTTCTGCACCAATAAACGATACCTGCAAATGCGGCCAATGGCGCCGGGCAATATCTGCCAGCGCCAGTGCGGGAAACACATGTCCACCTGTGCCGCCACCGGCAATGCACAACAGATTTGCCGCCCGGTTCATGTAGCCGCCTTCCTGTGGACATGTCCCGGCATCCGTGCATGACCGATCTTCCGCATATTTTCCGGAAGATGACGCTGTACGGAAAAAATAAGTCCCAGCAGGATGCAGGAACCGAACAGGGCGCTGCCTCCATAGGACAACAGTGGCATCGGCATCCCCTTGGTAGGCATGATCCCCATGGCCGCACCCATGTTGATAAAGAACGTGATGGTCAACAGTACCACTGATCCCAGCACCAAGAGGCGTTGATATGTATCCTTGACATGCCGCGCCAATCGCATGCCGCGCCACAGGATGATGCCAAACAAGGCAATCAGGACAAGCGTTCCAATAAGGCCAAATTCCTCACCCAGCACGGCGGTAATAAAATCGGTAAATGGCTCGGGTAAATAGAAGAGTTTTTGTACGCTCTGGCCGAGGCCCGCGCCCTGCAAACCACCCACGCCAAAAGCAATCATGGATTGAACAAGTTGATAACCGCTGCCAAGCGGATCGGCCCATGGGTCCAGGAAACTGAGCAGTCGTCGGGTACGGTACGGTTCAGCCAGCAGAATAATCATCCCGACAGGAACGACACTGATGAACAACAATATGAGATGCCGCATCGGCACACCGCCGGCAAACCACATGCACAAACAAAGTACGACCAGTAATGCGGCATTGCCAAAGTCCGGCTGCAATAACAGCAGCAATACGGTCACGACGAGAATCACCAGCATGGGCGCCAACCCTTTGGAAAACTGCTCCAGCCGCTCGGGAAAACGGGCCATGTAATAAGCCATATAAATAACCAGAACGGGTTTGACCAGTTCCACCGGTTGCACGGTCAAGCCAGGCAGGGAAAACCAGCGTCTTGCGCCATTGATCTCCGCACCGATTCCCGGCACCAGAACCAGCAATAGCAGCAGTAAGGCTAAACCCAACAAGGGCATGACGGCCATCCGCCACCAGTCCACTTCGATACGTGATATCCACCACATCAACAAAAGCCCCAAAGGCATGTAGATCAGCCAGTGGCCGATAATCCGGTAGGCATCGCCATAACGCACTTCGGATACGCTCATACTGGCACTGGCTACCATGACCAGACTTACGACAACCAGCAGCAACACACCGCCGGCCATGACGGGATCGGCCGGTGCCAAGTGCTTCGGATTGGGCTGCATCGGGGGCTTCATGCGGCTTTCTCCAATTGTGCAACAGCCTCGGCAAAACGGTCCCCTCGTTCCGCGTAATCCCTGAACTGATCCTGACTGGCCGCAGCCGGTGACAGCAACACGGGTAGTGACAGTTTGTTCTCTGCGGCCAGCGCCACCGCCTTTTGCATATTGCCTGCAACGCGACAGGACACACCTGCTTTTTTAAGCATTTCCCTGTATGGCTTCACCTGCTTGCCAATAATGTAAGCGCTTGCGACGTGTTGTTTCACTGTCTCGGTCATCGGCGCCAAATCCAGTCCCTTGGTTAAACCGCCACATATCCATATCGCGCGTTCAAAAGAAATGAGTGCTGCTTTCGCCGCATCCGGATTGGTTGCCTTGGAATCATCGTACCACGCCCTGCCCATCCGATGCCCGATATATTGTAGCCGGTGCGCAAGGCCGCGAAAAGCGGTCAGAGATTCGGTAATAACATTAGCTGAAACGCCGAAATCCGCCGCTGCCTGAGCGGCCACCGCCAGATTCAACTGCTGGTATGCGCCACGCACCCGCAGACGGTCAATTGGAATCTCATGGCGGGTATCCGCTTCCGTCCAGAACAACTTGCCTCCACCATCTTCGAGGCTCTCACCCTCTTCGGGAAACAATCCGGCATCCACCTGCCGCTCATGTTCCATGGTGCCAGGCTTCATGATGCTAAAGCGCCGCACCCGCACACCACGCTGTGCCAGATCACTGGCCAGATCAGTCCAATGAACATCCAGCGGCAGCATGGCTATATCGCCTTCACCCTGTTGCTCAAACAGCCTCAATTTGGCTGCTTCATAATCGTCAAAGTTTTCGTGCATATCCGCATGATCCGGCTGCACATTCAGTAACACCGCCCACTTGGGGTGAATACCCTGACAACGCTCCAATTGGAAACTGGACAGTTCAAGCACCGCACGTGCGGGGCTTTTTCCATCATGCAACATATCCAGCATGGGCACGCCAATATTGCCGCCCACTTCAGCGCCCCCATGCAAAACCTCCAGCATCAATCCTACTAAATGCACGACTGTGCTTTTACCGTTAGTGCCGGTGATAGCAAGCAGGTCGCCGGAAAACCGTTCGTTGAACAGGTCAATATCGCCAATGACCTGCACACCTTGTGCACGCGCATGTGCCAGCGCCGGGTGCCGCCAGTCCACGCCCGGACTGACAATGACCCGTGAATAGTCCTGTAAATCTCTGGGTCGCAGTGTGCCTGTATGCAAGTTGGCACGGATATCCTCCGGCAAGGTTTTGAGTTTTTCATCGTAGGCTGCGCACACGATGCCCTGCTGTTCCAGGAAACGAACCACGGAACATCCTGTCCGGCCCATGCCAATGACGGCGGTATCCGGATGAGCGCCGCTTTTCTTCCACATCATCATCGTATTTTCAACGTGGAAAGCGCAACCAGCGCCAGAATCAGGGAAATAATCCAGAACCGGACAATCACCTTGGGTTCCGCCCATCCTTTGAGTTCGAAGTGATGGTGGATCGGCGCCATACGGAATACACGCTTTCCCGTCAACTTGAACGAAGCCACCTGCACCATGACGCTCACCGCCTCCAGCACAAACAGGCCACCGGCAATGGCCAGTAGCAACTGCTGGTGTACGGCGCTGGCCACAAAACCGAGCGCACCGCCCAGTGCCAATGCGCCGACATCGCCCATAAACACCTGCGCCGGATAGGTATTGAACCAGAGAAACCCCAGACAAGCGCCCACCATGGCGCCACAAAACACGGTCAATTCACCCGCACCGACTACATGAGGAATCAACAAATATGCGGAGAATTTGGCATGACCGGCGAGATAGACCACCACAGCCAGCGCTGTCGCCACCATGAATGTCGGTGCAACCGCCAACCCATCCAGCCCATCCGTCAGGTTTACAGCGTTGGAAGTCCCCACCAATACCAGTACCACGAAGGGGACATACCACAAGCCCATATCCCATTGCACCTTGAAGAAGGGAATATCCACAATCGGCTGTGTTAATTGCAATAAACCCAACGCCGCAACAGTTCCAAATACCACCTGCATCACCAGTTTCCAGCGACCGGACAAGCCTCTGGAATCGCTCCTCGTGATTTTCAGGTAATCATCATACCAGCCAATTGCACCGTAGCTGGCGGTGAGCAACAGGGCCAGCCATACGAAGGCATTGGTCAAATCAGCCCATAGCAGCGTGGAAATTATCAAGGCAAACAGAATAAGCACGCCGCCCATGGTCGGCGTGCCTGCTTTGCTCAAGTGAGTAGCAGGCCCGTCGTTACGAATGGGCTGCCCTTTTCCCTGGCGTAATTTGAGCCTGCGGATAAAACCGGGCCCCAGAATCCAACATAACAACAACGCGGTAATCAGCGCATAAACGGTACGAAAAGTAATGTACTGAAACAGATTGAAGAAAGCATGCTGGTCAGCCAATGGAGAAAGCAGATTATACAGCATCGGCTTCTCCCTCTCGCGCTTCAACGCCTTGCACCTCAGCACCACGTTCCATCAGCGTATCCACCACCTTTTCCAGACCCATGCAACGGCTACCCTTGACCAGCACCACATCGCCCGCGCCCAGACTCATCTTTTTTGCAGCCAGCATGGCCGCATCGGCGTCTGGAACCCATTGTGCCGTGGCGCATGTATCAGCCAGCGCTTTCATCCGCCGACCCGCCAGAATCAGGCCATCCATTCCGGATACATCCAGCGTGGCGTGCAAAGATACGGATGCTTCTCCCAGTTCCGCCATATCTCCAAGTACGGCGAAGTGACGACCCGGCATTCGCCTTAGCGTATCAAGGGCCGCGGCCATGGAAGCCGGATTGGCGTTGTAGGCGTCATGGATGATGGTCGACGCATGAACACCCGGTAGACATTGCATGCGTCCGGGCACTGCCCGCCAACCGGAAAGCGCCTCCGCAATTTCACCAATTTCTTTTTGTGTCAAATAGTGAATAACGGTGGCAGCAAGCGCCATATCCGCCGCCTGGTGCGGTGCCGGAACGTTGAGTTCAACCGTTGCCGTTTCACCGCCAAGCCGCAACAGACAGTGGCTGTCCCGAATCTGCCAACGCACCACGGAACCATCCGGGGAATCATCCATGTCCATGCAGGCCACATCAGGAGAGAAGCCCTGATCACGCATCACGGCGGACACGCCGGCGCCCAGCACCGCACATCCGTTTTCCGTGAGATGTTGCAACAGAGTACCCTTCTCATGCGCCACGCCGCGTAAATCACCCAATCCTTCCGCATGGGCCGGAGCAAGCCCGGTAATCATCGCAACATCCGGCTGAAGCATCCGCGCCAGCCGCCGCATTTCGCCTGCTTCGCTGACGCCGCATTCCACCAGCGCGATATCGACATCCTGTTCGATGGACAGAATGGTTTGCGGTACGCCGATGAGATTATTGTCATTCGCTTTCGTTGCGGCCACATTCAGTCCCATACGCCTTAGGCCATGTTCCAGCATCGAACGCACCGTGGTCTTGCCGTAGGAGCCCGTAATGGCAACCACCGTGCCAGACAACTGTTTCCTCCATGCGCTGGCAACATCACCAAGCGCATCCAGGGTGTTGTTGACCACAAGCCGCGGCAATCTCATCAACTGCCACAACACATCTCCCGCATCATCTCCCTTGCGATCCACAATCAAAGCGGATGCACCGCGCTCCATGGCCTCAAGGCCAAACAGGTGTCCGTCAAATGTTGGCCCTCGAAGCGCCAGAAATGCCTCACCTTTCCTCAAGGTCCGCGTATCAGTGCTCAGCCCAAACACCTCGGAAGGTGGTGTACCATACCACTCCCCCTGTGTGCTCACTTGCAATTCATGACCCGTCATGCGCATGCCCTGAATTCCGCCATATCCGACTTTTCGTGTAAGGCCAGTACTGCCATTTCCGTATCACTCCACGGCCTGCGTTCGTCCGCAACTTCCATATAGGTTTCGTGCCCTTTCCCTGCGATCACCAGCACATCACCACGTTGCAGCGCATGAACTGCCTCGGTAATTGCCTGTCCCCGGTCTAACTGCAAATGAACTTCGGCAGGATACGGGTGGGGAATACCCTGTTCGATCTCGGAAGCAATCACTGCCGGCAACTCCCCTCTGGGATTATCACTTGTCACCCAGACAACATCGGCAAGACGCGTGGCAATCTCCCCCATCTGCGGGCGCTTTTCCCGATCCCGTTCACCGCCACAGCCAAACACCACAAGCAACCTCCCCTGTGTCAGCTTGCGTGCGGCGCAAAGGCAGGATTCAAGCGCTTCGGGCGTGTGCGCATAATCCACAAACACCTGCCAACGCCCGATATTCATCGGCTGCATACGTCCGGGGGGAGCACTAATACCCGAAAGAAGTTTCGGAAGCTCCTTTAACTGTGCATGCTTTCCTGCGAGTAACGTCAAAGCGACTGCGGCAAGGTTTTCGGCATGGAATTCCCCCAGAGGAATATCTTCAACACAGACTTCGCCAGCCTCACCTTCCCTGAAATACTTAAGCCGAAGCATGCCCGGTAGCTCCTGCTCCCAACCCAGCGTCAGACCCTCACGATACAGCCCATGACCGTACCTCAATGCCGATAATGGTGAACGGATATGAACCGCCTCGTTATCCGCGTTGCACACCACCGACCCGCCTTCTTCCGCAACCTGATGAATAAACCTCTGTTTAATCTCCGCATAAGCCTCAAAACCGCCATGCGCCTGCAGATGATCATGCCCCAGATTGGTCCAGATTGCCGTACGGAACGGAATGCCGGCGGTGCGCTGCTGGGCAATCCCGTGCGAAGAAACTTCGCATACTATCATTGGTACGTTTGCATCCTGCGCGGCTGCCAGAAGCCGGTGAAGCGTCAGCATGGAAGGCGTCGTATTGCCAATATCCAGAAAATCACCGGCGTCCCTGGTCCAGCCCAATGTCCCCACAGCCCATGCGCTTCCGAGCTTGCGGGATATCGCCTCGCGCAACATCCACGCCACACTTGTTTTACCATCGGTTCCAGTCACACCAATCATTTGCACAGGCGTCTGCTCCGTATCAAACCAGTGCCGCAACAAGCGTCCCGCAGTAGCCATATCCGGCAGAGCCAGGTGAGGCAACGCCATATCGAGCACCAAACTACCCACGGAAATCACAGCCACCGCACCCGCATCCTCTGCCTGATGAATAAACTTCCCCGCCTTTTCACCGGCTCTAGGCAGGCAAAAGAACGCTTCTCCAGGTTGGATATGGCGTGAGTCATCGCATAGCCCGTTCACTTCCGTGTCACCGCGCAGCCACGTTTTATTCTCTGCCAGATCACTCAACATGCGCGGCGGACGCTTGCTCATTTCAAGCAATTCGGGGGACACAACTCTTAATTCCTTAGAATTAAAGATTGTGTCCCCCGAATTGCCGATCTGTGCATCAGTCATCGAGCCAGACCTCCAGCACAGCACCCGGATCCATATGACTTAAAGCCACCGGCTTTTGCCGCATAACCCAGCCGCTACCATGGACATGCAATTGATAGCCGGAAGCCGATGCCAGCTTGCGCACCTCGCGCAATGAACGGCGATACAGGGAAGGAAGCGCATCACCTGTTTCCGGTCTGGATGAATCATGGTCTGCCACAGTCATGCTTCGCCAGTCATGGTTGGTCTTGTGAGGAGAAACGCCGAGATAAGGTAGTGCTGCGGCTGCAATATGACGAAAAATGGGGGCCGCTACCTTGCCGCCATAAATACTTTCCTGCGGTTCATCAACCATCACGGCAATGACCAACTGCGGATCATCCGCCGGTACGGCGCCCGCAAACACAGCGGTAAATTTCCCCTTTGCATAGCTGCCATGTCCATCGGGTTTTTGTGCCGTGCCGGTTTTACCGGCTACGCGGTAACCGGCGGGCACAGCTAACACCCCCGTACCTTCGGGACTGGCTGCATGAACAAGCATTTTCATCACGGTACGGGCGATTTTTTTGGGTATCACCCGGTATGGCTCGCCATGCGTGCGCCCCCGGATAATTCTTGGAGAAACATGCATACCATCATTGACCAAAACGGAAAATGCCGTTGCAAGCTGCAACGGCGTAATGGCGACTCCCTGGCCAAAGGCAATGGTGGCTGTTTCCACCGGCCCCCAGCGTTCCGCAGGGGGCAAGATGCCAGGTGACTCCCCGCTTAACCCAATACCTGTCCGGTTACCCAGCCCAACCTTTTCCAGAATGTGGTGCAATCGTTCGGGACCTACATCCAGCGCCAGTTTTGCCGCACAGATATTACTTGATCGGGCCAATACGCCCGTCATATCCAGCCAGCCCTCTGAATGATCATCATGAATCACATAATTCGCCACTCTAAAATGCCCGTTTTCACAGAAAATCCGGGATTGCTTTCGCCATCGCCCGGTTTCCAGAGCCGCTGCCACCGCAAAGGGCTTGAGCACCGATCCCGGCTCAAACACATCGGTTACAGCGCGGTTGCGCCACTGGTTGGGGCGATAGCGATGAAAATCATTGGGATTGAAACCGGGCCAGCTTGCCATGGCCAGCACCGCGCCATCACCCGGACGCATGACCACCACCGAACCGCCCTTCGCACCCTGAGTCCGGACACCCTCGGCCAATGCCGCATAAGCCAGGCTCTGAATGGTGGCATCCAGGTAAAGCGAGACTTGCCGCCCCATTCTTGGCTGCGTCAACCATGCTCCGCCGGGTAGAGAAACCCCGCGCGCATCACGCCGCACCTGCATCCGTCCGGGCAGACCGGCCAATTGTGTGTCCATACTGTGTTCCAGCCCTTCAAGACCACGCCCGTCCACACCGACAAAACCAAGCAGATGCCCAGTGGCGGGCCCGAGGGGGTTGTAGCGGCGCCATTCCATCTCCTGACGCACACCGGGGATATTCAGAGCCATCACCATTTTGGCTGTATCGGGACTAATCTGACGTGCCAGCCAGATAAAACCGTGACGCCCGCGTAAACGTTGCGCCAATCGGGATTTTTGCATACCGAGCGCCTTGGCAATATCCGCAATACGGCCTTGTGGCACCTCGTTCGCAATAGCCGATATGGATGGAACCTGAATACTCTCAGCCAGCACGCGCCCCTGAGTATCCAGGATGGGGCCACGTGGTGCAGATATAGAGAATTCCCGTTGCCGCTGGTTTTCCGCCAGTTGTTGCAATTTGTCTGCCTGCAACCATTGCAGATCTACCGCACGAATGGCCAACAGGGCGAAACCCAGTGCCATAAGCCCCGTAATAGCCTCAATCCGGCGGCGAACATAAATATCCGACGTGGCCTTCATGGGCGAATCACCTGCATGGGTGTGGGTGGCCGCATTCCCAATTCAGCAATAGCCAAACGTCTTAATCTCTCGGGGCGGCTTAATGTTGCCAATTCAAGCGTCAACCGGCTTATTTCGGCATGTAACGAACGCACTTCGCGATGTACAGCGTCATGTTGTCTGGCAAGCTCCAGACGCTTATGGGCCATCCCGACCTGTGCTGCGGCCAGCAATCCCGGCAACAGCAGCAGCATCAACCATCTACGAACGGAATGATATTTCGGATTCATTGCAGCTTCTCGGCAACGCGCAGTCTCGCCGTGCGGCTGCGTGGATTGCGATTGCATTCATCTTCGGAGGACCGCAATGGTTTTTTCTGCACCCAGCGCATGTCCGGAGTCTTCCCGCAGACACATATCGGAAACTGCGGCGGACAAGTGCAGGGGTGTACCCGGGCTTCAATCAAATCACGCACTCGCCTGTCTTCGCCGGAATGAAAGGAAATGACAGCCAGACGTCCGCCAGGTGCCAGACGATCCATGGCGCCTTTGATCCCCGCCTCCAGTTGGCCCATTTCATCATTCACCCAGATACGCAATGCCTGAAACGTGCGTGTGGCCGGATGCGCCCGTCCGTGCCGGGCCTGCCTGGGCACCGCATGGAAACACGCATTTTCCAGTTCTGATGTGCGCATCAGTTTACCCTCATCCCGCGCACGCAGGATGGCACGGGCGATGCGTCCGGCATAACGCTCATCCCCGTATTCACGTAAAATGTGAGCGAGTTCACGCTCACCCATGTGCTGCAAACGCTCTGCCAGCGTTTTGCCGCCACTGGTATCCATGCGCATATCCAGCGGCCCATCCTTGCCAAAGGCAAACCCACGGCTGGCATCATCAAGTTGTGGCGAAGATACGCCGAGATCAAAACCGATCCCGTTGACGTTGTGCCACCCGATCTCGTCCAATGCCTCAGCCAGATCGGCGAACGACCGGTGCCGGATACAAAAACGCGCATCATCCGCCGCAAGCCGCTCTCCTTCGGCAATGGCTTGCGGGTCCCGGTCCAGTGCCAGCAACCGCCCTTTGTCCGACAAGCGAGAAAGCAATGCCCTGGCATGGCCGCCGCGGCCAAATGTGGTATCAACATAATGCCCGTCCCTGTCGATACAGAGGGCATCCACAAAGGGGTTGAGCAGCACCGGAATATGCGTGTGGACATCCACATCAGGGACTCGGCGGACCTTTTTTGAGGATGACCAGGTCTTCCTCGATCCGGGATTCCCGCCGTGCGATATCCCAAATTTCAAAATGGCTGGCCCCACCGGCAAACAACACGGTTTTATCCAGTTCCGCATGCTCGCGCAATGTGGCAGGCAACAAAATACGCCCCTGTTTGTCGGGCAGGCAGGTGACAGCGGGACTGATGACAAAACGTTCAAAGGAACGGCGGAATTGGTCATTAATGTCAAACCGTTTCACCGAGGCCAACACGCTCCGCTCCCATTCCTTCGGCGGGTAAGCGCGCAGACATCCATCGTAATCGCGTGTGACAATGACTTGTTCATCTGCATAACGGGTACGCAGAGTCTCGCGAAAGGACGCGGGAATGTTGACGCGCCCCTTGCCATCCATGGTGTTTTTGTGCTCGCCCTGAAACATTTGGTCTGACTGCCTCCCCTGGTTTGCAACAAAAAAACTTCCCGGCAAACAATCTGCTGGCAAATGGTTGCGGGACAATTCCCCACATTTACCCACTTTGCGCCAATATCGACCATAAATCAACCCATGTCAACCCAATTTCAGGGAGGATAAGTCACCGGTGAGGCAAACCAGCACAGTGCTTTCAGTTTATTTCAGAGTGGACAAGATAAAATATGGAGTGGTGGATGGTGGGGAAAATGATAACTATCGAAATAAATCCGGACTATTCATGAATCGCCGGAATGATCGCAACGGATACTTTGTAAGGACATTCGTAACCTACAGATAACTGATAAAGCGTATGTTGTGGGCTAGGGAACCGATGAGGTTACAGCAACATTTATAAACAGTCCGGGTTAACCAACCCCAATCAAAGTTTCGGCACGTTGCAGGTCCTCCGGCGTATCAATGCCGATACAGTGAAAATGCCCCACGCGAACGGCAATATCATGCCCATGATACAACACGCGCAATTGCTCAAGGTGTTCAGCCTGTTCCAGCGGAGAAGGTGAAAGCCGCCCATACATGGACAGAAATTCCTTGCGGTAGGCATACAAACCTACATGCTGCAAGGGCGTGGCTGCAGCTTCGTTGCGCAAAAATGGAATCGGCGCACGGCTGAAATATAAAGCATGTCCCGAAGCATTACAGACCACCTTCACCACATTGGCATCATTCAGATCAAACTCGTCACGAATGGGGTGGGCAAGCGTGGCCATGGGCAGTTCCGGTTCCGTATCGAATGGCTCCAGCACTGCGCGAATCGCCGCCGGTTCAATCAACGGCTCATCGCCCTGTACATTGACCACAACATCACAATCCACCTCTGCCACTGCTTCAGCCAAACGTTCCGTACCGCTGGCATGATCGGCGCGTGTCATGCACACCTGTGCTCCTGATTTTTCAACTACATCAGCGATACGCGTATCGTCCGTGGCGACCAGCACCGGTCCTACATTCGCCGCCAACGCCCGATCGACTACATGCAGGATGACCGGCTTGCCAGCCAGAAGCGCCAAAGGCTTGCCCGGAAAGCGGGTGGAAGCAAAACGCGCCGGAATACCAACAATAACGTTCATACGTGGAGTGTCATGACCCGGCAAAACCGGCACCAAACAAAGAAATTTTGAACCACAAAGACACCAAGGCACAAAGTAACAGCATAAGCATTCATAGTTTCATAATCTGTCAAGATACCTTCTCTGTGAATTTATTGTCACGCATCAATCCTGCATCAGTTTGCCCTGTTTTTCCTATATTCTTCGTGCCTTTGTGTCTTCGTGGTGAAAAAGGCTTGTACGTTTTGCATTAGATTTGACGTATAAGGCCCTAACAGGCCTTAATTTCCTCCCATGTCGCCGTCGCCGTGCCAACCTTGCCCACAACCACACCGGCAGCCCTGTTTGCATGACGTGCTGCGGTCAGGGCATCGTCGCCGCGCGCCAGACAAGCCGTAAATACTGCAATGACTGTATCTCCGGCACCGGTGACATCAAACACATCGCGTGCTGCGGTGGGAATATGGTGACACGTTTGCCCGTCAAACAGAGTCATGCCCTTTTCCGAACGCGTGATCAGCACATAGCGCAGGTCAAGCAGGCTCTGCAATTGACGTGCGATCATTTCTACATGTACGTCCTCATTGATGGCCTCCAGATCGGCCATAGCCGCAGCTTCCGTCAGGTTAGGCGTAATCACCGTTGCGCCACGATATGCTTCCGTGTGCTCCGGCTTGGGATCCACCGCCACAATCTTGCCGGATAGATGAGGCATCAGACGGACCATGAATTCCGGTGTGAGCACGCCCTTGCCGTAGTCGGATAAAATCACGGCATCTGCTTTGGCCACCCTATCAAGAATCCCCTGTTTAAGCGCGGCATGGGTATCCGGCTGAGCGGCATGCAGCCATTCACGGTCGTAACGCACCACCTGCTGATGACGGGCAATAATGCGTGTCTTGATACCCGTAGGCCGGTCATTTTTCTTGACTTGCACACCGGCCGCATCCGAATCCAGCTCCCCCAGCCGCTGCAACACCCAGCGACCCGGCTCGTCGTCGCCCACCATGCCAAACATGGCCGAAGATACGTCAATCGCATGCAGATTACGCACCACATTGGCCGAACCGCCCAGGCGGCGGTCAATGCGCTCGACATGCACCACCGGCACCGGCGCTTCCGGTGAAATGCGCGACACATCCCCCCACACAAATTCATCCACAATGATATCACCGACAACGAGAATCAATACATCCCCCCTCCGCCACACAACTTACGCTTCGTTGCGGCCTGCAATATAGCCAGCAATGTACCGGATGAATAGCAATCGGCGCTCATACGAGATGCTTACGCGTGCAGGCAATAACGTGTTCCAGCTGTTCCTCAAGCCCGGGCCACAGGGGTAAGCGTACAATACGGTCCGCCAAATCTTGCGTGTGCCTCATCGCTCCATGTGTCCGGCAAAAACGTTGGCCGGCAGGGGATGTGTGCAACGGCACATAGTGGAACACGGTATGAATCCCGTCATCCCGCATCGCACGAATAAACGATGTGCGTTCGGATAACGACGGGAATAAAAGGTAATACATGTGCGCATTGGCTACGCACCCCTCTGGAATCAGGGGCCGCTGAATTTGACCATCCGCCTCAAAAGAGGCCAAGGCGGTATGATATTGTTGCCAGATTGCGATACGCCGGGCGGTAATCTCTTCGGCATGTTCCAGCTGGGCCCACAGAAAAGCGGCGGTTAATTCACCGGGTAAAAAAGAAGAGCCCAGATCAATCCATGTATATTTATCTACCTCGCCGCGAAAGAAGCTACTGCGATTGGTTCCCTTCTCCCAGATTATTTCTGCCCGTTCGGCAAAGCGTTCATCATTCACCAATAATGCTCCACCCTCACCGGCAATCACATTTTTGGTCTCATGAAAACTGAATGCCGCCAAATGCCCGATACCGCCCAACGGTCGCCCTTGATACGACGACATCACCGCCTGCGCTGCATCCTCAACGATGATAAGGCCATGCTCTTCCGCCACTGCCATGATCGTACCCATATCGCAGGCCACACCGGCATAATGCACGACGCATATAGCGCGTGTCCTGTCGGTGATTGCATCTTCAATCAGCGTCTCGTCGATATTCAGCGTATCCGGCCGGATGTCCACGAAAACTGGTACGGCGCCGCGCAGCACAAAAGCATTGGCGGTCGAAACAAAGGTATAGGAAGGCATGATCACTTCATCCCCGGGCTCAAGATCAAGCAACAAGGCCGCCATCTCCAGTGCGCCCGTGCAGGAATGGGTCAGCAGGGCTTTCTTGCAACCTGTATACTGCTCCAGCCAGCCATGACAACGATGGGTAAATGGTCCGTTGCCAGCCAGTTGCCCGTTGGTATGGGCTTCAAGAATGTACTTAGTCTCATGGCCGGTCATAAATGGCCGATTGAACGGAATAATCCCACCGGAATAGCCCATCAACTAACTTCCATGCTGCAAGTACAGATAAACATGATCACCGCGTAGCCTCCACGATTTGACCAGTCTGCCAAGTCCCGGTGCTTCCGCCTTCGTCAGCACATAGGCCCGGACCTTCCTGTTATTCCAATGGATGGGCGGGCGATCCTGTCGCCAGACATCGATATAGGCGATGATCGCCAGACCAGTAGACACATCGTTTTCTGTCACCAGAGGTGCATCATCGGTCAATTGGATAATTTCCCGGGCAACCTGCTTAACATCACGCTCCGGTCGCCAGTCCTTGATATAGGGAAGAACGAGCAGACTGTAAGGTATTTTGAGAACAATCAATAATGCAATAAGCATCACCCCCTGCCTGAGGCGTCCCGAATCCAGTTGCAGCAAAAGACCGGTTAGCAGCAGCGCCACAAGCCCGTAAAGTGGCACCAGATAACGTGGCGAACCACCGGCTGATAGCCAGAATGGCAAGAAACAAACGAATAAAACAGAAGCTACCGTGGTTAACGTTTTATCGAACGTAAATCGATGCTGGCGCCTGAGACATATCCACAGGATAAACAGGCTGACTGGCAGGGCACGAAAAATAAAAATTGTCGGATAGCTGATCCAGTGCCAAAGATAATTGAAAATACTGTAGCCGCTGAAGTTGCGCCATGCGTCAGCCAATGTTGTCGTCGCAGTGTTTTGCCCAGGAAGAATTACCCATTGTTGCCATAGCCAGGGAACGGCTAACGCAGCCACACCACTAGCCAGAAATAATGGTGATTTGAGCAGTTGCCAACGCTGCAACTGCCAAAGAAGTACAAATCCTGACATGCCATACAAGGCATAGGCCGTGATATTCTTGGTCATAAAAGCCAATGAAATCAGCACCAGAGATAACAGAAACCAACCAATATGCTCATCGGAAATAGCACGCCAAAGCGATGCAATGGCGGCAAATATAAACATGCCAAAAGTGGCATCGACATAGCCCAGCCAACCGTACCAGAAGGCAATCTCGCCCATACTGATATAGACCAATGCTCCCAGCCATCCGGCATGGGGATACTTTTCGCCGAATAGCCAGCTGGAGGTCATTCCAACAGCCAGCGCACACAACCATGAAGCCATCACCGACACCAACCTGATGGCGATATCTACGTGCTCCCAGCCAATGACCTGACTGATGAAGATGACTGGCCAGTGCCACAGCGGCGAATGCGGCCAGACTCCGCCAAAAAGGGATGGGTGCAGCCAGTCATGACGTACAAACATTTCGTAGGATTTGATAGCCATGAATCCTTCCTCACCGACAAACTGCATGATCGGCAGCGGCAACAGCATCAGTAATCCGGCGGTAAACGTTAACCCCCGATATACGGTCATAGATGGATGAACTGAAGGCAACATGCCTATCCGGTTTCGCTCAGGCGATGATAAACATCTACGGAGTCTCTGAAATGGAATCCCAATGAAGCATACAAATTGACCGCTGCCAAATTAGCTGCTGATACCGAACTGCGAATTTCACCCACACCCTGTTCAAACAGATACAGACAGGCGGCAGTCCATAGATGTTTTGCCAGACCTCGGCCGCGAAAACGTGATTCCACGGCATGCAACCGCAATGCGCCTTCCTCATGCGCGATAAATCCGGCCAGATCCTTCTGATACAACAATCCAAGCACACCTTTGCTGCGATGCAACTGTATCAGCCACTGCCTGTATCGCTGATCGCTCTGCTGATGGGAAAGATTGAAATCACGGTGGAAACGGCCATAAACAAAGCTTTCATCACACATTGGCAACACATCATCCAACTCCACATTCATATCCAGCGCCACCTCGGAATGATGGTGAGGTACAAAATGTTGGGGCAGGCATCGTGGCTCAAGAAGCGTGTCAGTATAATAAAACCCATAGCGATGAAGCAGGGACTTATCACTCAACGGATTCACTTTTACGGTATAATGCCCCGGCGTAGCGGCAGCACGGGCCAGGATTGCATCAGAAGGCATCGTAATCTCGAAACAATCCATGCCAAACGTTGTACTATCCCAAGGCACGGGATGGATGGCATCAGACATCCTGATCAAACGTTCTTTTCCCGATAATGTACAGAGGTCTTTTCTTGGCCTCATCAAATGTCTTGCCCAGGTAGATGCCGATAATACCGAGGTTGGCAATAATCATACCTCCGAGGAAATACAATGAGATAATCAGGCTGCTCCAGCCCATGACCGGAACATGGTTCATGCTGGCATACAGAAGAAACCCGATACCTGCGACAAACGCCACACCTGCAATGGTAAAGCCCAAACGAACAGACAGCCGAAGGGGCTTGTCTGAATAGGCAATAATAGTATCGCCTGCCAGCCGCCATAAACGGGAGAAAGTATAAGATGTCTCCCCGGCAAAACGGGTCCCGTGCTCGACATCCAGCTTTGCCACCGGGAACCCCAACCAGTCAACCATGCCGCCGAAAAAGCGAAGCTGCTCACGCATGCTGCAGCAGCCATCAATAACTTTACGGGAAATAATCCGGAAATTACCAACCGCAGGATCATAGTCCATGTCGGCCAGAAAACTGAATAAACTATAGAATACTCTGGATGCAAGCAGCTTGTGCGCGGCACCCTTGCGCATGATACGTCTGGCTAGCACCACGTCATAACCTTCCTGCGCCTTTGCATAAAGCTCCGGAATGGCTTCCGGCGCATCTTGCAGGTCGCAGTCCATGACCACAGCCCAGTCGCCGCTGCAATAATCCAGACCGGCTGTGATGCCATAGTGCTGACCAAAGTTGCGGGAAAACTGAAGGCCCTTAATACGTGGATCTTTCTGAGCCAACTCGCAGATAATTTCCCATGAACGATCGCCGCCGCAATCCTCGACCATGATACACTCAAAATCCGCAGTGATGGATTCCAGTGCAGGCACTAGCCGCCGGTACAACTCGTGCAGGCAGTCTTCAGCCTTGTAAACAGGGATAACAACAGAAATAATCGGCATCGGCCAAACTTATCACATTGCGAAGGGTTTAAAGAAGTGTTTAAGTGCCATTCGCAGCACATTGCATGATCAGGTGGGTGTAGGGTATATGCAGCAGATCATCGCGCACATGCTCCTGCACTTCTGGGAAGAAGACTTTAGCCAGGCTGGCATATTGTCCGGCATTGCGCACATTTTGTCCTCGATCCTTGCTAATCACCCAGTGGGTCAGTCTGCTCTGCACATCGGTATAAACAGGGTCAACGGTGATAAGACAACCATTCGGTTTAAGCGCCTTTGCCGCCAGACGAAACAGTGCTGCAGCTTCGTCGTCGTCCAGATGATGCAACAGCCCGAAGGCCAGCACCAGATCAAACATTCCAATATCCTCAAGCGTGGCCTCACGGACCAGTTCCGCGCGGAAACTGCCGCGTGCACTGAATCGATGCCGTGCCTCCACGATATAAGCCTCGGAGGCATCAAATCCCGAATAGTCCATGTCCTCGGGTAGGTGGCGCAGAATTTCCGCCGTACCACAGCCGATATCGAGCATTCGCTTGCCACGCATATCGGAAAAGTAGTCATGCACCAGAATCCGGCGCGCCCTTTCAGCACCCACCATACGTTGAGCCAGATTATATACACCGGGATTGGAAAAAATGGCACGAAAGCCGGATGTCACCTGCGCCATGGCTACGCGATCCGGGAGATGCGCCGTATCTCGAACACCATCGGCGTCGCCATCGCTGGCGGCAGGTGACGCAACAGCCCCAGCAACCCGGTGTCATCCAAAATATCCGCCGCTTTTGTTACCAGCCCCTGATGCCGCTGACGAAACACCGTATCCTTCTGCAAACGGGCCAGCGCCTGATAGATCAATCCTCTTTTGAACGCCACCGACAAACCCTGTCTGGCAGCAAAGCGCCGCACCTGCTTATGGCAAATAAAATTCAACGAATCCCAAATCTCTTCATCGGCGCCAGCGGAAAGAAATAACTTTTTGCTCAGCTTCGGCAGACGGCGAAAGACCGGCACGCCGTAATGTGGTTCATAGGGTACCGTATAGTTGGGGCAGGCATGCATCATATATCCGTGCGGTGACAATACGCTCAGCATGGCGCAAAGCGCCCCTTCCCAGTCAGGAATATGCTCAATCACATTGTTGCTAACGATCAGGCCAAAATGACCATGTTCGCTCACATTCAAATCCGAAGCGGGAATAGCGAGTACCGGAAGATCAATGTTAGAGTAATGCTCCAAAATGATACGGCGAAGAATATCGAAGATGCCAAATCCGCCCAATGCCGGTTCCAGAGCGGTAATCGCAAACCCCTCTTTTTTTAGGAACAGGCTAAACAGGCAAAGCCCCGCACCCACTTCAAGTATATCTTTTTGTCTGTCCAGATGGGCTTCGACAACATCAAGCGTGACGTACGTTTCATTGATAAATGTTTCCAGTAAGGCTGTAATTTCTGTCTTGTCCCGTCCGGCACGGCGCGCAGCATCGCGTACAATTACAGCAATGGGGATATCCGCGAGAAATGCCTCCAGCTTGGGCCGAAGACTGCCGTCATTCATCAGTTGGAAGGGTTATCTACCCTGCATTATTCACAAATGCTGCCGCGCCCTTGCTTGTTCCTTTGTCCGCACCGAATCCCTCGTCGGTCGTCCGTATGCATAGCTACGGCCTTCTTCCTCGGAATCCGTTGCAAACAAAGGCCCGGCGCAATCATCACGGCGATTCATGAATAATGCAGGCTACAACCGGCTGGCGCGCTGGCGGAGCAGATGATCGGCCAACACCAATGCCAACATCGCCTCGGCAATCGGCACGGCGCGGATACCAACGCAGGGATCATGCCGGCCCTTGGTAACAATCTCCGTTTCGTTGCCATGCTCATCCACCGTCGGTCGCGGTTTCAGGATGGAGGAAGTCGGCTTCAGCGCCAGCCGTGCGCGAATCGTATCGCCGTTGGAAATGCCGCCCAGAATACCTCCGGCATGATTACTGACAAAGCCCTCCTTGCGTATCGCATCACCAAACCCGGAACCCTGCGCTTCGATACAGGCGAAACCATCACCGATTTCCACACCCTTGACCGCCTGAATGCTCATCATTGCCTTGGCAATATCGGCATCCAGCTTGTCGAACACCGGCTCACCGAGCCCGGGAATCATGCCGTGCGCCTCCACCGTCACTCCCGCGCCAGCCGAATCACCTTCCTTGCGCAAGGCATCAAGATAATCCGCCATTTTCTTTGCCGCATTGGTATCCGGACAGAAGAATGGATTATTTGAAATTTCATCCACATTAAACTGTGCAGGGTCCACCCGAACCGGACCGATCTGATCCACCCAGCCACGGATCGAAACACCGGACTCCGCCAGCAGTTTGCGGGCAATCGCACCTGCCGCGACTCGCATGGCAGTTTCCCGCGCACTGGAACGCCCGCCACCACGATAATCACGGAAGCCGTACTTCTCAAAATAGGTCATATCGGCGTGGCCCGGACGGAATTTATCCTTGATGTCAGCGTAATCTTTGCTGCGTTGGTCGGTGTTTTGAATCAACAGGCCGATCGGACAGCCAGTGGTCTTTCCTTCGAACACGCCGGAAAGAATTTCCACCGCATCGGCTTCACGCCGCTGGGTGGTATATTTGGATTGACCCGGCCTGCGGCGATCCAGATCGGGCTGAATATCGCCTTCGGAGAGCATCAGGCCCGCCGGACAACCTTCAACAATAGCAACCAGCGCCGGACCATGCGATTCGCCCGCGGTGCTAACGCGGAATATCTGACCGAAGGCAGAGCCAGACATTTAGGATGCGTGACGGAACAACATGATTATTCGATTCCGGGGTCGCCTGCCCCGACATGGAAGCCACTGTCCACATAATGCACTTCGCCGGACACGCCGGAGGCCATATCAGACAACAGATAAACTGCCGTATTGCCCACTTCATCCTGGGTGACATTGCGTTTCAGCATCGAACCGCGAGCACTTTTCTCCATTAGCTTGCGGAAATCACCGACCGCAGAAGCTGCCAGCGTACGGATAGGCCCCGCCGAAACCGCATTAACGCGGATGCCGTCCGGCCCCAAATCCTGAGCCAGATAGCGGGTTGATGCCTCCAGCGCCGCCTTGGCCACACCCATCACATGGTAGCCTGGCACCGTGCGAACGGCACCCAGATAGGTCATGGTTATCATGCTGCCTCCGTCTTTCATCAGTGGCGCTGCGCGCTGCGCACAGGCAACGAACGAATAGGCTGAGATATCCAGCGCCAGGTGAAAATCTTCACGCGATATGGTTGAAAAACGGGTACGCAAGGCATCCTTGTTGGCAAAGGCAATGGAATGCACCATAAAATCCAGCTTACCCCATTTCGCCTCGACCTTGGCAAAAAAGTCGTCCAGTTGCGCATCATCGCTGACATCCAGCGGTTCAATCAATGTCGCATTGACTGATTCCGCCAGTGGACGCACACGCTTCTCCAGCATCTCTCCCAGGTAATTAAACCCCAGTTCCGCGCCTTCGCGCTGACAAGCCTGCGTAATACCCCATGCAATTGATTTACCATTGGCAATACCCAGAATCAGCCCTTTTTTTCCTTCCAACAATCCCACAAAGTCCTCCGGCGAACACATTTTTACGAAACATATCAGGCCGTCGGTGAAAGCGCACGAAGTTGGCGTTTAAGCTCCCTGCGACTCCATGGCTCCACTATTCCATATACCTGTGCTTCCCAATCAGCAACAAAACCACGCCATAGCCGGACATCTATATCCTGTGGCAAGGGTACGAGGCGTAGCGGTTGGCTCGTTACTCTGCCAACACCGTGCCTGCCAAGCCAGCGGTCAAGTAATCGCCATGCCGTGTTTCGGCCAGGTCGCACGCGTCGTCCTGCAAACGAAAAACCACGCCAGAACATAAATGCCAGAACAAGCGAAACCACCAACCAGCCTCCGTACACTTTGAGCCGTTTTTTCAGCCACCCCAGCAGGGCGCCACGGTCTTCATTCTGAAATTCCAGCACATAGCGATACCATGCCAGACGCACTGTTTCCCACGCGTGATCCCATTGTATGAAACGAACTCCGGAAAGTGCCCAGCGCGAGGCTGGCGTTGGATCGAATCGCTGCCAATGTCCGTCCACCCATGCCTCTACCCATGCATGAGCATGTTGCTGGCGGATCAGCAAAAATCCCCCTATGTCATTCCATTCCCCACCGTAATATCCATTCACCACACGCGCCGGAATACCGAGGCTACGCATGGAAAGCGCCAGCGCAGAAGCAAACATTTCGCAGTGCCCACTGCGGGATTTCAATAAAAAGTGTTCGACTGGATGCTGTTCATCAATCGGGGTGTCGAGATTATAGCTCCAGCCCTTCAGTCTTTGTGTCAGCCGCTCGGCCTGCACGGCAGCATTCGTTGCGCCCTGAATAGCTTGCAGGGACCAATGGGCAATCACTCCGGATTCAGGTTTCCGTCTTTCCTCCATCACAGGTGACCGCATGACCTCATCGAAATCGGCTTTTCCAAGCATCATTTCAAGACGCAACCGCCGTTGCGGCACACGATTGAACTTCAGACTGGCATTGGCGGTCAATCCAGCCGGTTGCGGCAAATCGTTCACACGCAAAATGCCATCCGGCAACATGATATAGGGATGTTCTACGGCCTCACGATACACCGCGATTACCTGTCCGTTTTGCCCCTGTGTCACTATGACCGGCTGGTGCGGCCGGAAATGGTGATGCAGAGGATCTGCTACCTGCCGCCAGTTTTTACCATCAAAACGGGAGAGTGCAACGCCACGCCAGTAGCGCCCCCGCAAAAATACTTTGACCCGGGAGGGGTTCATACCCGGAGCTTCCACCCGCATGGCCACTGCCGGATCAAGCTGGCGGGCAAAATCGCCCAGTTCAACGGTGTCCGAGAATCCGGATGCCACCATTTTGGGTTGTACATTCCTGAACATCAATCCCGGCCCGGTCCTTGGTATAAGAAAAAACAACACCGCTGCCGCCGTGAGCATGGCGGCAAAGGTACGCAAATCAGGCTGCCAGCTACCCAGAGAAAGATCGGCTCCTATAAATCCCTCACCTGTACCGATCCCGTACAACCTGCGGCAAGCGCGCCACATCAGCAGCAGAAATCCCGCCAGTGGCAAAGCATAGAGTACGCTGTCCGTGAGTACGGAACCGGCAAGAATCAGAAACAGGCCGGTAATCAGGCGATGCAGATGATTGCGTGGCGTCGGCGCTTCCACGCAAACGGCAAGCGAAAGAATCAGGAGAAAATCGGTGAAAGCAACGATCCATGCACGCCCGAATACCAGTTCCAGACCCACCCAGAAAAATCCCGCCCAGCCCAGTAAGCTGGCATGTATCTCAGTCAAACGGAAACGTGGTCCAATCGCCAATCGTAAAAGAATTGCCCCTGTAGCCAGCAACCAGTATGCCGGGCTGACAAAGTCTGAAAAGGCAAGTGCCGCCACACCGCAGGACAATACGCCCAGCGTTAGGCGTTCGGCCTGAAGAAGTGTTTCAGACCGCATGGCTCGTCAGCACCATGCCACCATCGCCAGCAGGTGGGCTGGATTCGGGTTGTGCCGAAGCGATGGCCTGCCAGACAGGCTGATGAAGACTTTCTCCACCCAGATCAAATTCCCTGCACCCCAGAATAAGCCGTCCTTCAGGGTGTTCCTGAATCCAGCCCACGACCTGCCCCAGCAAGCGTTCAAATGCAGGGCCGGAATGTCCCCGTAAATCCACCCGCAACATCTCCTCCACACCCAAAGCTTCCGGCTGTGCAAAACGTTTGACCATCCACGCCCCGGTATTCCACTCGCTCGCCGCGGATTTACGCCAGTGAATCCGGGAGGGCATGTCGCCGGGATAGTAGCCTCGCAGATCACGCCATTCCTCGCCCTCATGGTTTCCAGGCTCTCCGGTATGGTATGGCCTGTGAGAAGGCAGGTTGAATATTGGCGCCGCTTCCGGAATAACCGCCCATGTCCAGCAGGCCGTATCCAGTCTGCGTTCCAGCCGCCATAAGCCGAGCGGCGCCTCTGTGGAAAGCAACAGAGAGGAAAAGGAAAACAGGCCGCGACATGGCGCATGCAACCGCATCAATAACGCCGTCTCGCCGGCAAGGCGGATCGTACATTCCTCATTTCGGCCATTGCCCTGCCACGCCGCGTGGATTATTGCGGACGCGGCAGCCTTTCCAGCGAGTGTGCGCCGGGCCACAGTCACACCTCCTGCCGTCGATGTTTCAGGCATACAGGTGGAAAAATCAGGAACCGCAAGCAATACAAACACACCATGCACGAGTGCCGCGATGGCCAGGCTGACCAGCATGGCGGCACACAAATACAACAGGTTATTGCCGGAATAAAAAGCTGCGGCAATGACGCCTGCCATCACCGATGCATATAAAGCACCCGGCCGTGTCATGCCCGCATGCCAGCCCGACCATACCGGAAAATTCAGGCGAATGACCCAATTGAGAAAAGCCAGTAACCAATGCGGCAGCTTCAGATCGGCGGGATCATACGCCATGGAATGTATCCTTAGGAGTCATTAGGGCCTGTTCACATAAAATCCAGGCGTAGCGCTGCTGCCCGAAATGAGGCCAGACAAGGCGCGAGGAGAGAAGTTTGGTAAATCCAAATGAACGACGAGCAACGCCGCGTGGCCTCATTTTGGGCGCAGCCCTGCGGGACGGGCCATTTTTGGCCGCTCCGGCGTTATTTCTCACTGATGTGCATTCAGCACATTGCACTCGAAATGCCTTGCAGCAATCCAAAAATGACCACGTCGCTACGCCTGGATTTTATGTGAACAGGCCCTAAAAAATAACATGGACTTTTATACGCCGGAATTTGCTTCATGTTGTCGTGATACGATTGAGCAAAAGATGAAATGTGGTTATTCCACATTGATTTTTTTGTGATTGAGTAGCGCGACAAAGTGATGTGAAAGCTGGATGTAGAAAAGCCATGTTATTTCTTAATGGCTCCTCATGCCGGAACCGGCACCTGTTCAAGAACACCTGTGAGCGCCGCTTGCGTATCGCCCTCGGCCAGCACCCGGTGCGCGAGGCACGGCAGCCACACCGCCTGCACATCTGCGGCGGATACATATACCTGCCCATGAAACCACGCGCGAGCCTTGGCTGCCGCGATCACATCCGCGCCTGCGCGCGGTGAAACACCCTGTCTCAACCAGCTCCCGTCCCGGCTCACGGCAAGCAACTTCAGCACATAGTCCAGCAACACATTGGAAACCGGCATCTTCTTCGCAGCATCGTGTGCCCTGCGCCAATCCTGCACGGTGGCCACGGGAGAAAGCTGGTCGATGCGACTGCGTCCTACTTCCCCCTTCAGCAAGCGCCGTTCGGCGTCTGCATCCGGATAACCCAGTTGTAAACGGCAGAAAAAGCGATCCAGTTGCGATTCGGGCAAGGGAAACGTGCCTAAATGTTCCATCGGGTTCTGCGTGGCCAGCACAAGAAAAGGATCGGGCAGCGGATGCGTCTCCCGTTCAATGGAAACCTGCCCCTCCTCCATCGCCTCCAGCAGCGCCGACTGAGCCTTGGGCGTGGCACGGTTAATCTCATCTGCCAGCACAACATGATGAAAAACAGGCCCCGGATGGAAGATGAAGCGTTTGTCCGCCGGATGAAATATTTCCACACCAACGATATCTGCGGGCAGTAAATCGGCGGTGAATTGCACACGCCCGAAATCCGTATCCAGGCTGGCAGCCAGACCGCGCGCCAGCGTGGTTTTACCCACGCCGGGAATATCTTCGATAAGCACATGACCGCCACACAGCATAGCGATCAACACATGCTCAATCGCATCCTTTTTCCCGGCCAGAACCTCTCCCAACTGGTCATGGAGATTCATCATGGTCTGTCTGGCTTCAAGTGAATCGTTGCCATGTTTCTCCGCCTCTTTTACGGCGCGCATTCAATCACCTCCATTTCCTCATCCGAAAATCC
>CAZEMN010000008.1:0-4758 GCA_964513335.1 uncultured Zetaproteobacteria bacterium
GGATACCGTGTTTGGCGGCTATGGCCCGCGTTTGATGCAGTTTCCACAGCGCCACAGGTTTGATGGCAGGGCCGGAGAGGCCGCCTGAAACATTACCTATGACGGGACGGCGCGATTCGATATCCACGGCCATGCCGACCAGCGTATTGATGACAGATAAACCGTCGGATCCAGCTTCGATCACACAGCGTGCCGTTTCGGCAATGTCGGCATTGTTGGGGGAGAGCTTGGTAATCAATGGTTTTTTTGTCATCGGGCGCATGGCTTCCACGACCTTTGCTGCCATGACCGGATCATTGCCGAAATGCACGCCGCCTTCCTTGACGTTAGGACAGGAAATATTTATTTCGATGGCTGTGACCGGCGAATCGTCGAACAATCGCGCCACTTCGGTATATTCCTCCAGCGTCGAACCATTGGCATTGGCCCAGAAGTGGGTCTCATCGTGCGGCAAAGTGGGAAGGATATGGTTGATCACATGGCGTGCGCCGGGATTTTGCAACCCGATGGCGTTGAGCATACCGGATGGCGTTTCATATACGCGATGCGGGGCATTGCCGAGCCTTGGTTCAAGGGTTGTGCCTTTGAGAAGGACAGCGCCGATGTCACGGTTGGAGAAGCCTTCCACGCGTGTGTATTCCTCACCAAAGCCGACACAACCGGAGAGCAAAACGACAGGGGTCTGAAGCTTCAGCCCCGCGAAGGAAATAGAAAGATCGGTGGTCTCTGGCATGGGTGAAGCATAGCGGCAAGCCCGCCCCCTGGTCTATGTGGCTTTTTCCGGTTTGATTACCAGCACGTCGCAGGCAGCCTCGCGCACCACGCGTTCGGCGGTGGAACCGAGGAGGATATGCATCAGTCCCGTGCGTCCGTGACTGCCTATCACAATCAAATCCGCCTTGATGTTTGCGGCTGTTTCGACAATCGCATCGGCTGGCCGCATGGCGCTTTCCTCGATGTGGATATGGGGATGCAGACTCTTGCTCATATCCGATGCCAGTTTTTCAAGCTTTTCCTTGCCGGATGCTCGCAATTGCTCGGTCAGTCCTTCCATGGGCGGCAACATCATTTCCGGCATTTCAGCGTAATACACCTGTGTGGCGACGATATGCAGCAGATGCAGTTCGGCCTTATACTGGCGTGCCAGCCCTGCCGCGGCATGTGCCGCATTCGTGGCGGACCCGGAAAAATCCGTCGGGGCAAGAATACACTGGTATCCGGGCATCGTATCCTCCGTGTGATGTCTCTCTTCGTAAGTATAGTCCGAAACAGCGATTCGTGTTCTGTTCTGCTATAGTCAGAGTATAGTCAAAAAAGAGAGAAGTCTGGAGGTGCGAAATGGATAGGAACTGGCTAAGAAGCAGTGCGCTATTGCTTGCTTTGATATGTGTGGCGGGATGGATGCCAGTTGCGGTAGCAGGCGCCATGAAGGTCAAGGCTACGGAGAAGGTTGAGGACGCCGGTGAAGTGATGCGCACCATCATGAACAGTCCCGACAAGAGCATTCCCAAGGATTTACTGCGCCAATCGGCGGGTGTGGCCATTTTTCCCGGTGTGATCAAGGGTGGTTTTTTTATCGGTGGCAAATATGGCAAGGGTTTGGTGATGCGGCATAACCCCAAAACAGGACGTTGGTCGCCGCCCGCATTCTATTCCATTGCCGCGGCCTCCTATGGCCTGCAATTTGGCGGTCAGTCCACCGATCTGGTGCTGGTCATCATGAATAATCAGGGCATGAAGGGCCTTATCAAAAGTGAATTTACCCTGGGGGCTGATGCCTCGGTAGCTGCCGGCCCTGTTGGCCGCAAGGCGCAGGCCAATGTGGATGTGGAACTGAAAAGTGCCATTTACTCCTATTCACGTTCCCGCGGCGCGTTTATCGGCATTTCGCTGGAAGGCTCGAAGCTGAACAGTCTTGTCGAGTATAATGAAGGGTATTATGGCAAGGCGCTAACACCCAGAGAGATTCTTTTCAAGGGCAAGGCAAAAGCGCCCAAATCCGCATTGACACTAATGGCCAATATGCGGCGTTATGCAAAGTAGTTGCCCGGATTGATTTATGCGGTGTTCGCCTGGCGAAGGAGCCTGCGGATGACCTGACTTAACACACTGACCTGAAAGGGTTTGGTGATCACATCGGCATGATCCATGTGGAGTTTGTGATCCAGAGAATCGTTCATATCGTAGCCGGTGATGAAGAGGAGTGGCAGTTTGGGCCGGATTTTGCGTATTTGTCCGGCTGCGGCCACACCACCCATCTGCGGCATAATCAGGTCGAGCAGGGCAAGGTCTATATCATCCTTGAAGGCTTTCATACATTGAACAGCTTCCTTGCCATCCGTCACAGCCTTAACCTTGTAGCCGATCTTTGTCAGCACTTCACGGGCGGCCTCGCGCACCAGTTCTTCATCGTCCGCAATGAGAATGGTTTCGCCCCGGCCCAGCAGGATCTCACCGGAATCATCGTTAACAAGATCGCTTTCCATGCCATCCGCTAGCGGAAGATAAAGATGCACTGTCGTGCCGTTGCCTTCCGAACTTTCCACATTGATCATGCCCCCCATCGATTCCATGGCACCATAAGCCATGGCCAGGCCCATGCCGGTTCCCTGGCCCACGTCCTTGGTGGTAAAGAATGGGTCAAATACCCTTTCCAGATTCTTTTGCGCAATGCCGCAGCCGTTGTCGGCGACAGCGATATGCGCAAGAGCTGGATGGGCCGCCATCTTCGGATGCTGTTGGCGGAAAGTTTTATTGATGCGAAGCTGCTCCAGCTTGATATTGATGTGCCCCGGCTTGGCACCTTCCAGCGCATCGAATGCATTGCCGATGATGCTGCCAAGAATCTGTTTCAGCTGGGGGGCATCAGCACGGGCGATCAGTTCATCCGACATTTCAAGGCTCATGTCCACATGCTTCGGGATGTTTATCTTCTCCAGGCGAAATATCTCCTCCACCGTTTTGTTCAGAACGATCTTGTGAATCTTCGATGGATGCTTGCGGCCAAAGGTGAGCATCTGGTCAATCAACGTTGCCGCCCGGTTGATCAGGGACTCAATGCGTGACAACCGTTCGGCCTGCTTTGGCTGGCTGATAAGTTCCATCTTGAGCAGAAACACATTGCCGACGATCCCCGCCAGCATGTTGTTGAACTCATGTGCAATACCGCCCACCAGTGTGCCGACCGCCTCCATTTTCCGGGCATGGTCTTGCATCCTGAACAGCTCGGCTTCCTTCTGTTTGCGTTCAGAGATGTCATTGCTGACACCAACAATCGTTGCAAGTTTGCCATCTTCAGTATATTGAAGATAAAGGTTTTCACCAACCCAGCATGCTTCGGCATCGTATTGATCATGATCCGTCTGATAAGCCAGATCGAGATGTGTTAAGTGGTTCTCCATGGCATCCTGTAGCGTTTCACGCAACTCCTGTTGCCGGAAGGTATTTTCAAGCCATGACCACAATGGCGTATGTAGCAGTTGTTCGGACGGTGTTCCAAATATGCTATCTGTCTCCGAGAAAAATTCTCCATATTCGAGGTTCGCATCGGCGCGCCAGGCGCAACCCGGCACCATGTTCAGGATATGTTCCATGCGATGAACATCCTGCTGATGGTGCTCCTGCAGATGCTCATAGGTGTTGAGAATATCCACTGCTTCATCCGGCAGCGTCTCTTCCAGTTCGTGCAGGATATTTTCCGGAACGACTTCACCGGCATCGATGATATTCCTGATTTCTTCCACTGGCTTCACGAGTTGCTGGCGTAGCGCGTAGTGAAGCGCCTTGATAGATAGCCCGAGTAGCGTAAGTAGCAGCAGGGCGGCCACGAATGTTGAGGATTCGATGACGGCATCAACCGAGCGGTCATCCATGATCAGAAAGAGCATGGAATTCCGGTTTGGAATTGGCGCCTGATATAAATGCAAATGAGGCATTCTGGCAACGATATCAGGTAGATTTACGGCCGTGATGGGCTCACTCGATCGCAGAACAGGATATTGTTGTGCCTGAAGAAAGCTGTGGAGCAGTTTCCCGCTGGCATCAATGAGCAGAATGCCGGCAATCTCCGGCTCCTGAATCAGCGCATTGCTTTCTTCCCGGATAGAGCGGGTATCCTGATGTTCCAGATGTTTGGCGAACTCAGCGGTTTGATAGGACAGGCGCGCATAGGCCTGTCGATCCAGCATATAGTCTCTCAAATGCGTGAATGTAAATGTAAAAGTAATCGTCAGGATAAGAAAAAAGCAACCACTCCAGACCAGAATGGAGCGGGTCAGTGCATTTCGAAGTGAATGGTGCAGTTGCTTCACGCTGTGCTGTTCATCCTGATCAACCCCCACATACGATTGTCAGGCATTTTGCCTTTATCCGGCATCATCCTGATGCTAGTATAGACCACACCTTCTACACTCTGAATTGCCTGTTTGTCAAAATTGATTATTTAATCTCCATCAGGCATTCATCAGGATTGACGTTATCACCGACGCAGGCATGAATCGCTTTGACCGTGCCGGAAACCGGTGCATGTACCGGGTTCTCCATCTTCATGGCTTCGACCACCAGCACGGTATCCCCGGCCTCAACCTGCTGGCCTGCCTTGGCATGAATGGCCACGATGCGGCCCGGCATGGGCGTGGTCACGTCATTATCGGAACTGGCTTTGGGTCTGAGCGAGCCTTTGGAGGCTTTTCTGGCGTCAATGGCGCCATCGGCAGTTGGAACCACCTCGGTGAGGGTCTCCACCATCACCTCCTCAAG
>CAZEMN010000008.1:4858-32662 GCA_964513335.1 uncultured Zetaproteobacteria bacterium
CTGCGAACATCCTCGCTGATCTCGCCCAGAGACCGACCGTACATACCCTTCAGATAAGCCTTGGTCTCATTGGTGATCACTTTATATTTCTTGCCGGACACGACGTTCAGAACGGCCTGTGTACCGACAATCTGGCTGGTCGGCGTGACCAGAGGCGGGTAGCCGAAGTCCGCGCGCACCCGCGGCACTTCATCCATGACCTCATCCATACGTTCCAGCGCGCCCTGTTCCTTGAGTTGGTTGGCAAGATTGGAAATCATGCCGCCGGGAATCTGATTGGTTTGAACGCGAGTATCCACGCCGGTGAAATCTGATTCAAAACGGGCATATTTCTTGCGCACCTCACGGAAATAGGCGGCAATTTCCTGAAGCAAATCAAGGTTCAGGCCGGTATCGAATTCGGTGCCCGCGAATGCCGCGACCATGGCTTCCGTGGGCGCATGGCTGGTGCCGCCCGCCAATGGTGAAATAGCCGTATCAATAATGTCGCAACCGGCATGCACGGCTTCCCATTCCACCATTTCAGCCAGCCCGGCCGTGGCATGGCTGTGCAGATGCAATGGAATGGAGACCGCCTGTTTCAGGGAGGTAATCAGTTCGCGCGTGGCCTGTGGCGTGAGCAATCCTGCCATGTCCTTGATAGCCAGCGTATTACACCCCATATCCTCGAAGCCTTTACCCAGATCAACAAAGTATTTGAGAGTATGTACGGGACTGATGGTGTAGCAAATCGCACCTTCGGCGTGCCGCTCGTTCTGCTTTACCTGAGCGATGGCTACACGGACATTTCTGAGATCATTCATGGCATCGAAGATACGGAACACATCCACGCCGTTGGCGCATGCCATATCCACAAACTTCTTCACCACATCGTCGGCATAGTGGCGGTAGCCGAGCAGGTTCTGACCACGTAGAAGCATTTGCAGCGGTGTGTTGGGGATGGCTTTCTTCAGTTCACGCAGACGAATCCATGGTCCTTCCTTGAGGTAGCGCAGACAGGTGTCGAATGTAGCGCCGCCCCATGCCTCAATCGACCAGAAACCGACGGCATCCAGCTTCTCGCAGATGGGCAGCATATCGTCCAGGCGCATACGTGTGGCGAGCAGCGACTGGTGGCCGTCGCGCAATGCCAGTTCGGTAATCGCCAGCTTGTGTTTCGTCATGATTACTCCTTAAAAATATTACCACGAAGACACAAAGGCACAAAGAATGGTTTTGTTCTTATGTGCATATCTAAAATGGGTTTACTTGAACAGGAATTCAGATAGCGAGCATCAATTGATACCACTGTTGTATGTGATGATCTTTTCTTTGTGTCTTTGTGTCTTCGTGGTGAATTCATATGCTTTTTAGTCAAAGCCCCGCATGCGCCGCAATGGCGGCAGCAACGGCGGCGGCAATATCCTCCCGCTGTTCGAATGGCTTATATTCCAGCAGTTCCGGGTGATCTTGCAGAAACCCGGTATGAAATATACCCGTTCCAAAGGCTTCGGATGCCGCAATGTGACGGTAAAGAGGGAGGGTGGTGCGCACCCCGCGAATATCATATTCCCGGAGCGCCCGGCATGCGCGTGTTACGGTCAGCGGCCAACTGGGCCCCCAGACGGTTAGTTTGGCGCACATTGAATCATAAAATGGCGGAATCACATATCCCGGATACACACAGCCATCCACGCGTACGCCAAAACCACCCGGAGAATGGTAACGTGTGATTCGTCCCGGCGTGGGCAGGAAGTTGTTTTTCGGGTCTTCGGCATTGATGCGGAATTCGATGGCATGACCGGAAAGGTGCAAGTCGTCCTGGGTGAAATCCAGAGGCAGGCCGGATGCGATCTTGATTTGCTCGGCGACAATATCCTTACCGGTAATCGCTTCGGTGATGGGGTGTTCGACCTGCAGGCGCGTATTCATCTCCATGAAATAGAAGTTACGATCCGCATCGACCAGAAACTCAACCGTGCCGGCGTTGACGTAATTTACAGCGCGTGCCGCGGCGACTGCCACCTCGCCCATACGGGTGCGTAGGTCGTCATCAATAAAATTACTGGGGGCAATTTCAATCAGCTTCTGGTTGCGCCGCTGGATAGAGCAATCGCGTTCGAACAGGTGGACTACATGACCGTGGGTATCGGCGAGAATCTGGAATTCGATATGGTGAGGCTGGACAATACATTTTTCCATGAATACGGCGTCGTCACCAAAGGCTGCCATAGCTTCGCGCTTTGTGATTTCCAGGTTTTCCTTGAGGTGTTCGGGTGTATCACATCGGCGAATACCACGGCCGCCGCCGCCTGCCGCCGCCTTGAGCATGATCGGGTAACCCATGGAGTCGGCTGTTTCCAGGGCTTCTTCAAGCCCGGATAATACATCTTCCGAACCGGGTACAACGGGAATATTGGCAGCAATCATGGCCGCCCGTGCCCGTGTTTTGTCGCCCATGTTACGGATGGCGGAAGGATCGGGACCGATATAGGTGATTCCGGTATCGACAATGCGTTCGGCAAATTCAGGGTTTTCAGACAAAAAACCATAGCCCGGATGGATGGCGTCACATCCGGCTTCTACGGCAATATCCACGATACGGTGAATATTCAGATAGCTCTTGACCGGGTCCGGGCCGATGAGTACAGCCTGATCCGCTTTTTTCACATGCAGGGCATGCGCGTCTTCCTTGGTGTAGATGGCAACGCTTTCAATGCCCAGTTCGCGGCAGGAACGGATGATGCGAATGGCGCACTCTCCGCGGTTGGCGATCAGAATACGTTTAAACATTAGGGTCTGCTCATACTAATTCTGGTCGCAGCGATAAAACCATTTTTGATGCATTGCAAGGCGTTTCGAGCGTGATGTGCTCGTTGCACATTAGCGAAAAACAACGCCGCAGGGCGCAAAAATGGCATATCCCGCAGGGCCGCGCCCCAAATGCGGCCATCCAGCGTTGCTCGTCGTTCATTTGGAAATACCAAATTTCCCTCCTTGCGCCTTGGCTGGCCACATTTGGGGTGGCGGCGCTTCGATCAGACACGTGTGAACAGGCCCTGAATGATTCTCCTTGCAGAAAGGTGGTGGATGATACCTTGAGATGGGGCCGCAAACAAACCGGGTATTAAATCAGGGAATGATACGCACGATTTCTCCTGTGTGTGTATGCTCAAATAATTCTAACATGTCCGTATTACACATGCGAACACAACCATGCGAAACCGGGGTTCCAAGCCTGTTTTCCTCGGGCGTCCCGTGGATATAAATGAAGCGTGATTTTGTATCCACATGGCCGCGCCTGTTTTTCCCTGTTTCCATGCCTTCCAGCCACAGAATACGGGTTAATATCCAATCACGGGAGGGGTCGTCGCATGACAGATCGAAGACGCCAATCGGGATACGGCCAACAAAGGCAGTGAAAATCGGCATCCCTTCTCCGATTTTGGCACAAATACGATGTGATCCAAGAGGTGTTTTCAGGCTGCCGCTATCGTTACCGACACCACCGGCGGCGGTAGAAACAGGATAAGCATGGAAGACACCCGTCGGGCGGCGGTGATAAAGCATCTGATCGGTAACGGAAACAATAATCACCCGCAAAGCATAGCGTTTACTAACAACAACATAAATAAAGCCACACGCAGAGCCCCACAGGCGAGCCGCAGGGCGGCCATTCGCTGCGTTGCGCTGTCTTGCCATAGCTCGTGCTATGACCGCGTCTTGCGGATTGATCGCCCAACGGCTCGCTGCGTATAGCTTTATTTATGTTGTTGTTAGTATAAACGGAGATGGCTTGTGCCGGACGGTTGGATGCTTACAATCCCTGCAATCTCAGATTTAAGGAGCAGTGATGGATATCAGCAAGATTCCCGCAGGCAACAATCCACCCGAAGACATCAATGTCATTATCGAGGTACCGCAACATGCCGATCCGGTCAAATATGAACTGGACAAGGAATCACAGGCATTTTTTGTCGACCGTTTTATGCATACGGCCATGCATTATCCCTGCAATTACGGTTTTGTGCCGAACACCCTGTCCGAGGATGGCGATCCCGTGGATGCATTGGTGGTAAGCAAATTCTCGTTGATTACTGGTTGCGTGGTCCCGTGCCGTCCGGTGGGTGTGCTTAAAATGGAGGATGAAAAAGGGATTGATGCCAAGGTGCTGGCCGTCCCTGTATCCAGTGTGAATCCCATTTATGAAGAGGTAAGCGGTCCTGATGATATGCCGAAATTCCTGCTGGATCAGATTCAGCACTTTTTTGAGCACTATAAGGATCTGGAACCCGGCAAATGGGTCAAGGTGCTTGGCTGGGACGGTGTTGATGCAGCCAAGCGTGAAATTGTGGCTTCGATTGCACGATACCAAACTTGACCTCAGACCATGATTCAGTCATAAAACAGGCGTTAAATTCGTATGCTTAGTTTACCTCAGCTTTTCGGTACATGTAAAAAAATAATTTTCCATTAATATCCAGGGGAGGAAATAATGACGATAACGATGATTCCGGCCATATTTGGTGTAATCGGACTGGCCGTGGCCTATGCCATTTATCTGGTGGTCAAGAAAAATCCGGCAGGAGAGGGGAAAGTAGCCGAGATTGCAGAGGCTATCCATCTCGGTGCCATGGTGTTCATGAAACGGGAATATTCGATTCTTGCCATATTTGTGGTAGTTGTTGCGCTGGGTTTGTTTTTCTCGCCCCTGGGATGGCCAACAACGTTAACTTTCCTGGTGGGTGCCATCTGTTCAGCGACGGCGGGTTATTTTGGCATGTTTGCAGCCACCGAAGCCAACGTTCGTACCACTGTTGCGGCACATGGCAAGGGCGCGGCGCATGCACTGAATGTTGCTTTTTTTGGTGGCTCCGTAATGGGATTGACTGTGGCTGCCTTGGGATTGCTGGGGCTGGGCAGTATGTACCTGATATTTGGCGGTGACCCCGAGACGGCGCATGCCATCCACGGTTTTGGTATGGGGGCATCCTCGGTGGCGCTGTTCTCGCGTGTCGGCGGTGGTATTTTCACCAAGAGCGCCGATGTCGGCGCTGATCTGGTCGGCAAGCTGGAAGCAGGCATTCCCGAGGATGACCCGCGCAATCCCGGCGTCATTGCCGACAACGTGGGCGATAATGTAGGCGATGTGGCCGGTATGGGTTCGGACATCTTTGAATCTTATTGTGGCGCCATGATTGCCACCATCGCCATTGCCTCGACGATGACTGCGGATGTACTTGATCCACTGGGCGTTCGCCAATCGCTGATGTTCCTGCCGTTGGCACTTTCCTCGGCGGGGCTGGTTTGCTCCATGCTCGGCATCTGGCTGGTTAAACTTAATTCCAACAAGGCGCTCGATGCGGCGTTGCGTATTGGCACCATTGGTGCGGCGGTATTGTTTATCATCGTATCCTATTTCGTTATTACCGGCCTGGGCGTGAATACCGGCGTATGGGGTGCGGTATTGGCCGGCGCGGTTGGCGGTATTGTTGTGGGGTTGATTACCGAGTATTACACGGGTGGTGCTCCAGTACAGCATATTGCAAAATCAGGTGAAACAGGACCGGCTACGGTGATGATTACGGGGCTGGCTGTCGGTATGCAGTCGGTGGCGATACCAATGCTGACTATCTGTGCTGTGATCTTTGTCGCGGCTCACTTGAGTGGACTTTATGGCGTGGGCATTGCTGCGGTCGGCATGCTGGCTACGGTCGGTATTACCATGGCCATCGATGCGTACGGGCCGGTGGCAGACAACGCAGGCGGTATTGCCGAAATGGCAGGCTACGGTGAAGAAACACGTAAAATTACGGATTCGCTGGACGAAATGGGCAATACAACGGCAGCGATTGGCAAAGGCTTTGCCATCAGTGCCGCGGCGCTGGCGGCACTGGCCATCATTACCGCCTACGGGCAAACCGTTTCCCTGCATGTGCCTGATTTTTCCATGGAAATTCGTAATCCGATGGTATTAATCGGCATCTTCATTGGTGGCATGTTTCCGTTTTTGGTGGCTTCGATCACGATGACAGCTGTAGGCGATGCCGCTTTTGAGATGATTCACGAGATTCGCCGCCAGTTTAAGGAGATTCCGGGGTTGCTTGAGGGGACGGCACAACCGGATACGGGAAGATGCATTGACATTGCCACCACGGCAGCATTGAAAAAGATGGTGCTTCCGGGTGTGTTGGCCGTGTCTGCTCCCGTGGTGATCGGTTTTGGCATGGGGGCGAATGCCCTGGGGGGCATGTTGGCAGGCGCGCTGGTAAGCGGCGTGTTGTTGGCGCTGATGATGGCCAATGCCGGCGGGGCTTGGGATAATGCCAAAAAGCATGTCGAAAAGGGACATTTTGGTGGCAAAGGTTCTGATGTACACGCAGCTGTTGTGGTGGGGGATACGGTTGGTGATCCGTTCAAGGACACTTCCGGCCCATCCATGAATATCCTGATCAATGTGATGGCCATTGTATCGCTGGTGATTGCACCCTTGCTGAGCTAGCCCGCTGCAGATACAGGATGAATTTCCGCTACGTGATGGTCTGATTTATCTTAATCACGCCGCTGTGGGCGTGTGGCCAAGGCGTACCTGCGAAGCGGTCAGGGCTTTTGCCGAAGAGAATATGCGGCAAGGTGCGGCGGATTACCCACGCTGGATGCAGATTGAGCGTGAACTACGCAGCAAGCTGCAACGTCTGGTGAATGCGGCCAGTGTGGATGACATTGCGCTCGTTAAAAATACATCCGAAGGATTGTCGCTACTGGCTTACGGGCTGGAATGGCAGCCGGGTGATAATATCGTTTCCACCAACCAGGAATTCCCATCCAATCGCATCGTCTGGGAATCGTTGAAAGGCAAGGGTGTTGCATTGCGTCTTGCTGATATTGCCACCGATGATCCCGAGGCGGCGATATTGGCGCTTTGCGATAAGAATACCCGTCTGCTGACGGTCAGCTCCGTGCAGTATGCTTCCGGCCTTCGGTTGAACCTTGAGCGTTTGGGCGCATTCTGCAGGGATAATGGAATTGTCTTCTGTGTCGATGCCATACAAAGTCTTGGCGCGCTTTGTTTTGACGCCCAGGCTTGTCGTGCGGATGTGGTGGTGGCGGACGGGCATAAATGGATGCTCGGACCCGAAGGCCTGGCCTTGCTTTACATCAAACCGGAATTGCGTAGCCAACTGAAACTGAAACAGTATGGCTGGCATATGGTTGAGCACCCCGGTGATTTTGACCGGCGCGACTGGCAGCCGGCAAAAAGTGCCCGCTGTTTTGAACCGGGCAGTCCCAATATGCTGGGGATTCATGCACTCAATGCCAGCCTTTCATTGCTGGAAGATGTGGGGATGCAGGAGATTGAACGACGTGTGCTGGACCGTGCCAGGGTATTGATGGATATAATTCGGCAAGCACCAGAATGTGAACTTTTGACACCGCATGAATCCAGCCGTTTCGGGGGTATCGTGAATTTCCGATTCAGGGATATCAGCTATGCCGGTCATGAATATGTTTACAGACATCTCATGCAGCAAAAGGTGATTTGTGCTTTCAGGAGCGGTGGTATCCGTTTTTCACCACATTTCTATGTTTCTGACGAACATCTTGAAAAGTCAGTCAGGATGGCGGTTCAATTTGTAGCTGCTGCATCATGATTCGCATCTGCTTTTGCGCTTTGCATGGCATGGTCTGAAGGGTAGGCTGCGCCGCCTTTATTTTCGGAGGTTCTCAGCGATGACACAGCGCACCCGATGTGGTGATTTTGATGCCGGGCAGATCGGCCAAAATGTCCGGCTTTATGGCTGGGTTCAGACCAACCGGGACCATGGTGGTGTGATATTTCTTGATGTGCGCGACCGTTTTGGGCTGGTGCAGGTGGTGGCACATCCGGATACGCCTGAAATCCATAAGCTGGCCCATAGTTTGCGCCAACAGGACGTCATTGAAGTGCTGGGAGAGGTCATCCCGCGATCACCGGAAACCGTCAACCCCAAGCTGGCAACCGGTGCGATTGAAGTGAAAGCCATCGAAATTTTGGTGATGAACCGGGCGGAAACGCCACCATTTCAGATTGAAGATGACTGTGACGCAGGTGAACAGCACCGGTTGGAATACCGCTACTTGGATTTGCGGCGTCCGCAGATGCAGTCCAATATGATCCTCAGACACAGGGTAACACATGCAGCTCGCAACTATCTGGATTCACAGGACTTTATCGAAGTTGAAACGCCGATATTGAACAAGTCGACGCCGGAAGGCGCGCGCGACTACCTGGTGCCTTCGCGTGTTTATCCAGGATCGTTTTATGCGTTGCCGCAAAGCCCACAAATCTTTAAACAGTTGTTGATGGTGGCGGGAATGGACCGCTATTACCAGATTGCGCGTTGTTTTCGCGATGAAGACTTGCGTGCGGATCGCCAGCCGGAGTTCACTCAAGTTGATTTGGAAATGTCCTTCGTGACGCAGGATGATGTCATGAATGTCGCCGAAGGGCTGATATCGACCATGTTTGAGGCTGGGGTGGGCACGAAGCTCGAAACACCGTTTCCCCGGATTGCCTATCACGAAGCGATCGAAAAGTATGGCTTGGACCGCCCGGACGTTCGTTTCGGGCTGGAACATACAAACATCACTGATTTGATGAAACAGGTTGAATTCAAAGTGTTCCGTGGCCCTGCCGACAAAGGCGGGCTGGTGAAAGTGTTACATGTACCCGGTGGCGGCTCCCTGACACGCAAGCAGATTGACGATTATACCGATTTTGTCGGCATTTATGGCGCAAAGGGCCTGGCGTGGATCAAGGTGAATGACGTAACTGATATTCCCGGCGGTTTGCAGTCGCCGATTGTAAAATTCTTACCGGATTCAGTACTGGGAGATTTGTTATCCCGTTGCAATGCGAAGGATGGCGATATTCTGTTCTTCGGTGCCGGAGATGCGAAGGTCGTGAATGATGCGCTGGGACACTTGCGGGTAAAGCTTGGCCATGATCTCGGATTGTTTCATGAGGGTGATCACAGCTTCGTATGGGTGGTGGATTTCCCGATGTTCGGGTGGAACAGTGATGAAAAACGTCCGGAAGCATTGCACCACCCCTTTACCGCACCGGTTCCGGAGGATATGCATTTTCTGAAATCCGAACCTTTGAAGATGCGTTCGCAAGCTTACGATCTGGTATGGAATGGAACCGAAATCGGTGGCGGGTCTATTCGTATTCATGATCGGGAAACACAGTCAAAGGTGTTTCAGGCGCTGCAAATCAGCGATAATGAAGCGGAGAGTAAATTCGGCTTCTTGATGAATGCGTTGCGATATGGCGCACCGCCGCATGGCGGTCTGGCCTTTGGTCTGGATCGTGTACTGGCATTGATGCTGGGTACGGAATCGATCCGGGATGTCATTGCTTTTCCGAAGACACAACGGGCAGCTGACCTGATGTGCGAAGCGCCATCGGAAGTGGATGATGAGCAACTAAAGGAGCTTGGGCTAAGAAAACGCCGGACGGTTGCACCCGCCTGATTTGTAACGGCTCGCCATCCTGTTCACGGTGCGCAGCATCAATGAAAGCTCCATCTTGGATGACCTTTGACAAAGTGTTCCCAACGTCCGATGATGCAAGGTATGCGATGGGGATTATGCATTATAGCGCTCATGCTGACGGCCTGTGCAACAAGTCCGCCGGTACAGGAAATGGCGGCTGCGCGTTCGGCTATCAGCATGGCCAGGAGCATTCCCGATGGCGGGCCTAAATCTGCTGCTTCGCTGAAGAGTGCGGAACAGGCTCTTGAGGAAGCCGCACGCTCCATTGGCGAGGAACGTTATGAAAGGGCGCGCCATCTGGCGGTAGAAGCCAAGCATAAAGCCCAACGGGCGGCAAAACTCAAACAAAAAGGGCAGTAATAAGAGTCACTTGCAAAATGCTGAGCATCAGCAGCAGAAGAGGAACATATGAGTCATCCGAAGATCCAAACACCTGAATTCGGCAAAAAAATCACCATGGGTAAAGATGGGAAATTGAAGGTGCCCGATCAACCTATTGTCACCTTTATCGAGGGTGATGGGATCGGGCCGGATATCTGGCGTGCCACGCAGCGCATTCTTGATGCGGCCATTGAGAAAGCCTATGGCGGCAAGCGTAAAATTGCCTGGATGGAGACTTATGCCGGCGAAAAGGCATGGAACCGCTATGGGCAGACGGATGATGCCTGGCTGCCGCAGGAAACCCTGGATACCTTACGTGAATATATGGTGGGTCTCAAAGGACCGCTAACCACACCCATCGGGGGCGGTATGGGTTCGTTGAATGTCGCGATTCGGCAAGCACTGGATTTGTATGTGTGTCTGCGACCCGTGAAGTATTATACGGGCGTGCCATCACCGGTGAAGCGCCCGGAAGACGTGGATATGGCGATCTTCCGTGAGAATACCGAGGACATCTATGCCGGTATTGAGTGGCCGGAAGGTTCCGGCGAAGTCAAAAAGGTGATTGCTTTCCTGCAGAATAAAATGGGTGTGAACAAAATCCGTTTCCCCGATACATCCGGCATTGGCATCAAGCCCGTCAGCCGCGAGGGCACGGAACGTCTGGTGCGCGCGGCCATTCAGTATGCCATTGATAACACGCTTGGATCGGTCACGCTGGTTCACAAGGGCAACATTATGAAATATACGGAAGGCGCGTTCCGTAACTGGGGGTATGAACTGGCCAAACGCGAATTCGATGCCAAAGAGATTGATGGCGGGCCGTGGTGCAAATTGCCAAACGGAATCATCATTAAGGATGCGATTGCGGACATTGCGTTGCAGCAGGTACTGACACGCGCCAAAGAATTCGATGTGATTGCCACCCTGAACCTGAATGGAGATTATTTATCCGATGCGCTGGCCGCACAGGTTGGTGGTATTGGTATCGCGCCGGGCGCGAACATCAATTACGACACGGGTTGTGCGGTCTTCGAAGCCACCCACGGAACAGCACCGAAATATGCTGGCAAGAATATGGTGAATCCTTCCTCCATGTCACTTTCCGGAGCCATGATGCTCCGTTACATGGGATGGGAAGAGGCGGCGGATATGGTCGAGAAAGGCATTACCGGGGCCATTGCCGCGAAGACGGTGACCTATGATTTTCATCGCTTGATGGAAGGCGCGACCAAACTTTCTACATCGGAGTTTGGAGATGCTATTATAGAACATATGGAGGACGACATGGGTAAAAAAGTGGAAGAGGAACAAAAAAAGGAAGAAGACCAATACGACCAGCTGGCAGCACGATTTAAAGAGTTGTTTGAGTCCGGCACCGAAAAGAGCGCCGAGTTTGCCCATACGGCTCTGGAGAAGGCGCGTCAGCAGTTAACGGCTGCTGGTGCATTCAGCGAAGAACAGGGGCAAAAACTCAAGGGTTTTATGGAACGTGATTTTGCACAACTTGCAACTTCCATGCGTGACGAAGCGCGTGAGCGGTTAAATCCGGCGCGTCTCGGCGCGGGTGCATTGGCATCCATTTCTTCACTCTTGCATGTAGCCAGTTCTCTTTTATCCGATGCGGCCGGGCGTGCTGAAAAAGGCCTGCTCTGCCGTTCGGGCGAGGTCACCAGCGCGGGCACGCTTAATTGCATTGCCTGTGGGCATGAAGTCCATATGAGGAAAACAGGGCGGGTGCCACCATGTCCGAAATGCCATGCCACGGAGTTTAAGAAAAGTTATTGATTTATACATGAGCCAATTGCAAAACTCATGAGCGGCGATCGGCTTCCCCACTTCGGCCCATTTCCGAGCTGGAATTTCGGTCCATGAAATCACCATGCACCTCATTCCATCCCGAAAATGGACTCAAAGTGGGATTGCCGCTCATCCACCCAGAGTTTTGCAATTGGCTCATATGATGACTTCGTAAAAAGGTGATGGATGATTTTTTTACGATTTCATGATGTGTTTTTTCCAGCATTGCTGTGCATCTTGCTTGGCTTTGCGCCAAATGCGGCTTTTGCAGGCTGGATGGATGATGCTTTCTCCGGTTTAAACTCGTTTGGGCAGAGCGTCCACAGCAAGAAATCAGCATTTTCTCATACGAATACGCTGGCTAACAGCGACATTTCCGAGGGTTTAAAACAGGCATTGCGCAAGGGTGCACGCATTTCTGTCGATTATCTGGGCCGCGCCGATGGATTCTGGAAACATCCGGATGTGCGAATTCCACTTCCCAGAGCGCTTCAGACACCAGCCCGGTTGCTGCGGCAGGCTGGTTTGGGATCGTATGCCGAACAATTGCAAAAACGCATGAATCGCGCTGCCGAAAAAGCCGTACCATTGGCCAGGCCCGTGTTCTACGATGCCATTCGTTCCATGCGTTTTTCCGATGCGCGCCGGATATTGCAGGGGAAGAATGATGCGGCGACGCGTTATTTTGAGCGTAAAACAGTACCAAGACTTACCAGAGCTTTTTTCCCACTTGTGCACAGGGAGCTTAACCGTTCCGGTGCGGTAAGAAGTTATCGCACATTTTCCAGTCAGTATGCTTCATTGCCTTTTGTCGGGCAGCGTCTAAAAATCGATCTTGATGAATATGTTACAAAAAAGGCATTGGCCGCGATATTTATGGTGCTGGCTCGTGAAGAAGCCAAAATTCGCCATGATCCGGCTGCCCGAACGACCCAACTGTTACGCAGCGTCTTCAGGTAGACATCACATTAAGTATGTAAAACCTCTGCTATACTAAGGTTACGGGTTTCCTGTCGATGGTGGTAAAGGATGTCCCGTGAGAGGAACACGCAAATCCGTGGGCGGGGTGAGAGCATGTTCAAATATTCCAGAGAGAATTGTATGTAATCGCCGCATTGATGGCATGGGTGCTTGTAGCACCTGCCATGGCACAGGCAGCCATGGCGAATGTAGCCATTTCGCTTAAATATCTTGGCGTGGGTGTCGGCGTCTTCGGTGGAACTGCAATTGTAACGATGAACGGGGAGAGCACGAGATATAAGGTAACAGGCGCCCATCTCATTGGTGCAGGTGTTTCAAGTTACAACGGAAGCGGCAAGGTAATGGGGGCAAAATCCCCGGCTGATTGTGAGGGCAGATTCAAGGTGACAAGAGCATCGCGGTCCGTTATTTCAGGCAATACGGAATTTGAGCTGGTGAATGACAGAGGTGTGACCATGCAGATCGCGGGCGAAAGCCGTGGAATGGATCTGTCGGTGGGTCTGGGAGAGTTGAAGTTTACGCCGGAGTAGCCGCCGCTGTTACATTATTTCCTTGGTAAGTGATTCACGCAGATGTGTGCTAACTGTGACACCTGTCTGCAAGGTTTTGTGTACCGGACATTTTTCTGCGATTTCCAACAAGCGTTGGCGTTGCGTATCATCAAGATTTCCAACCAGCTCCAGTTCCCGATCAATATGATCGAGCATCCCGTTGGTATCCGGGCAATCACGGCAATCGTTGGCATGTACTTTCCGATGTTTTAGATGGACATTCACTTCCTTTAAAGGCCACTTCTTGCGATCCGCATACATACGTAACGTCATGCCGGTGCATGCACCCAGGGCAGCCGCAAGCAGTTCGTAGGGGCTTGGCCCCAGATTGCCGCCACCAACCGATTCGGGTTCGTCTGCATGTAAACATGACCATTTGCAGATATTTCCGTGTAGAAGCCCGTGTCTTCCGTATGCGTGGAGACCCGGCCTTGTTGTTGCCACCCGGTTGCATTCTGCCCGGAAGGTGTCAGGTACTTGAGCGCCCATGCGGCAATTACAGCGCCGACATAACGTGCATCCTCTCCCCGGGTGAGTAGATGATTGGCCCGATCAAGCGAAATAAAGCTTTTGGGATGCATGGCTGCCTCAAAAATGCGGGCAGCGTTGTCCACGCCTACGGTATCATCCACGGGTGAATGAAAAACAAGCAGGGCACGGCCCAGTTCGTGAATGACCGTATGCATGTCTACAGCCGCGAAATCCTCCAGTAATTGCTTTTTAATGCGGAACTTACGCCCGGCAAGCATTACCTCTGCTTCGCCGTTGCGTTGAATCATTTCATGACTGTCCGCTAACATACGGCTGACATGCGCGGGTTCAAAAGGGGCTGCAATGGTAGCGACTGCCTGGCATTCCGGAATCTGGCTTGCAGCCATCAGAACCGCCGCTCCCCCCAATGAGTGCCCAATCAAAATGGCCGGTGCTGAATATGATTCACGCATAAAATTAATGGCGCTTATTAAATCACTGATATTAGAGGAGAAATTTGTATCAGAGAAATCACCTTCGCTTTCCCCCAAGCCGGTAAAATCAAATCGTAATACGGCGATGCCCTGACCGGTTAGCGCATGGCTGATGTGGGCAACCGATTTCAAGTTTTTTGAACAAGTGAAACAGTGTGCAAAGAGAGCGTAGGCACGGGGTTTTTTATCCAGAGGCCAATCCAGCCATGCAGCCAGTTTCTCTCCCTGATTGTTTTCAAAATACAGCTTTTCTTTGCGCATACCTTCCACTCTCAATGTTCGTTTATGTTTAGTCTTCGATGCTTACGTCCTTCCAGAAGGCAATATATCTCACCGGTTCAAACGGGGAAGGGTAATACCAGTCTATATCGTTATTGATTACACTTTCGACAACAATATCGTAATAGCTGGTGTCCTGTAAAACCATTGGCCGTCTAAAGCCAGTTGATATATCACCGGGTTTGCCGGAATTGTATCAGGAGGTGCGCCAGCAAACGGAGGCGATTTGTGTGCCGCTGGAGACCGATGGTTATAGGTTATACCATCCGTTATGTCGGATGTTGCTCCGACAAAATAGAATCTGGCAGCTTGATCCGGGTTAACGATTATTGACAGGAAGAAGGGGGACGGTGGTTTCCTTCCGTTTACCGGTGAGGCTGCGCAGGAACATGAGTAAATCCTGTTTTTCCTGCGCATTCAGATTTAGAGGTGAAAGTTCATTGCCTCTACCAATTCTGTCACCTCCCCGATTATAGAAATCAATGATCCCCATCAGTGATTCTTTTGATCCGTTATGCATATAAGGGGGAGTTATGGCAACGTCTCTCAGTCCGGGTGTCTTGAATGCGTTGCGGTCCGTCTTCTTGCCTGAAATCTCAAAATGCCCGGGGTCAACACTGTTAAGGCCTGTGTTATGAAAGAGCGAGTCTGTAAAGGCCGGGCCGGTATGGCAACGTACGCAAGCTGCTTTACCCGTGAACAAAACAAACCCCCTTTTGGCGGCATCAGGAATCGCCGTAGCATCGCCATTCAACCAGTGGTCGAATGGGCTGGAACTTGAAACCACGCCACGAAGAAATGTCGCAAGCGCTGCAGATATACGCTCAAAATTCACCCCCTCCGATCCGAATGCCAGCGAGAATTCCTTACGATATCCGGGCAGGGATGCAATACGGACGACGACATCGCGCGGTGTCTTGGCATCTGACATGGCTGGAGAAAGTATATCCTGACTGACGGCATCCTCCAGACTGTTGGCGCGGCCATCCCAGAAAAATGCCTTGGCATAACCAATGTTGATGAGACTTGGCGTATGGCGGCCCAGAGCATGTCCTTCTTCTATGGTCCGTGCCATTGCGTCCGCCCAGCCAAGGCCGGGATGATGGCAAGTGGCGCAAGTTTGCGCTGGATTTCCGGAAAGGCGCGGGTCGAAAAAGAGTTTTCGGCCTAATTGTGCCTTAGCGGCGCTGTAGGGATTGGATGAAGGGTAGGAAACCGGAGGAAGTATCCATGCAGCAGCATCAACCGGAGGCCCAGCTACTGCATATGGGATGGTAAGTATATAAAACAGCAAAAAAGTGGCGGTGCGCAGCAAACATTCCTCCGTATGATAAATCGTTCCCACCACCCATTTAACGAAACGCTAATCGGATTGGGCACGAACGCAAGCATGACTTGTCCTTCTCTGGCGGCTCAGGCGTACGCAATGCTTTAATCCGGATAGGAAAGAGGGTCCTTTTCTCCAAGTTCGGCAAATCCCTGTCGCCGGAATCGGCAGGAATCGCAGTGGCCGCATGGCTTACCATTGGGTGCCGGATCATAGCAGGAATGGGTAAGACTATAGTCCAGCCCCAGACTCAGCCCCAAGGCGATGATTTCGGATTTTTTCATCCCGATAAGTGGCGTTTCGATACTGAAAGGTTGCCCTTCAACTCCCGCTCTGGTTCCCAATTGCACAGCTTTGCAAAAAGCGTCGAAGAATTCGGGACGGCAATCGGGATAACCTGAATAATCAATAATATTAGCACCGATGATGAGGCGGAATGCTTTGATACGTTCGGCAAATCCCGCAGCGATGGAAAGAAAAATGAGGTTGCGGGCCGGAACATAAGTCACCGGGATGCCATAGGTATTTTCCTGATCCTTGGGGACGGCGATTTCACTGGTCAGGGCTGAACCACCGATGGCTGCGAGGTTAACGTGCAAAACACGATGATCCGCAACATTCAGAGATGTTGCTACGCGGGCTGATGCTTCCAACTCAATACGGTGACGCTGCCCGTAGTCAAAGGCTACACTATGACATTCCCATCCCTGTTTTTGTACAGCCCAGGCGAGAGCAGTGCTAGAATCCAGGCCGCCGGATAGCAATACCACGGCCCTGGTGTTTTGGGATAGAATACGAGTCATACGCCTGTAGCCTCCGCACCCCAGATGTACTTGTGCAATTGTAACTGCATTCGCGCGGGCACGTGATCCTCCAGCATCCACAAGGCCAGATCAGGTGGCTCGACATTGCCCCATGCGGGTGAAAACAGAACGGGTATAACGGGCTGGTATTTTCTCAGAATTTTTACAGCCCACACGTAATCATCATGACTGGTAATGACAACCTTGATTTCATCGCCGTCCTTCAGAAAACGAAAGTTTTCCCAATGATTGCGTTGACTCTCGCCGCTTCCCGGCGTTTTAATATCCAGTATCCGGCGCACCCTGGAGTCGGTCTGACTGATGTTAAATGCCCCTGATGTTTCCAACTGCAGAATGGGACTGACATTCGCCAGCGCAGATAGCAGAGGAAGACATGATTTTTGCGCCAGCGGCTCGCCCCCGCTGACCAGGGTCAGCGGGCGGTTGTGTTGGCGCACCTCATCAGTTACCTGCTCAATACTGTATTCTTTACCACTGTCAAAAGGCAATGTTTGTGGTGTATCGCAATAACTGCAGCGTAAGGGGCATCCGGCCAGCCGCACAAGAGTGCATGGCATGCCTGCCAGGGTACTTTCACCCTGAATGCTGTCGTATATTTCGTAAATTTGTACCGGGGAAGTATCAGAAACAGGCATGGCTCCCAGACTACCGCTTCTTTTTCTGCATGAGCCTCAATTGGCTGCGTGCCTGTTCCGCTGCCGCGCTGTCGGAATGCTCCCGAACAAGGCGCTGCAGCGTGGCTCTGGCATTCCGCATACGGGATGCATCCTGATAGGCAAGGCCTAATTTAAGCAAGGCCGCAGCATGTTTGGCGCTCTTGGGGTAGTGCTTGGCGATTGTTTCAAATGCGTGAATGGCCTGCTTAAGGTTGCGCTGGGCATAATAGCTCTCACCCAGCCAGTACCATGCCTGATCCGCATATTCTCCCTTGGGGAATGTCTTCAGCAAGCTTCGAAAACTCCGGGTGGCCTCCTCATAGCGCCCACTTTTGAGTGCCAGATACGCGGCTGTATAATGATTCTTTTCTTTTTCTCCACGTTGGACAGGGGATGCTACAACAGATTTTGAAATGGATTTAGCAATTTTATCGAGTTTTTTGACCAGTTTGCGCTTGGTGATCTGGCTTGATTTCTTTGATTTGGCGGCAACCGCTTTCAAACGAGTCGTTCTGGTTTGCAATTGTCGGATACTGGCATTCTGGGCATCTATCATGGAAGACTGTGTCGTCTGTATCTGTTCAAGCTCAATCATACGGTTTCGCAGATTGTCGATTTTATTCTTCATGGACTGCTGCTCATCCTGCAATTTCTGCATGGATGCAATCACAATTTGCTTATCCTGTTGCCATGCATCGGGTTGTTTATTACTCGCACAGGCAGAAATTCCAAGGCATGACACGAAAGCAACGGCCACCGGAAGTACCGGTGGCCGCCTTTCTACTTCATGCTGCAATGGTTTAACGGACGACAATATCCGCGTGCCGGTTCTGTGCCCAGCAAGCTTCACCTGTTCCCTGGCAGACCGGGCGTTCTTCGCCAAATGAAACGGTATCAATGCTGGAATACGATGCGCCCTGACTCACAAGGTAGTCGCGGACGGCGTCAGCGCGTCTTTGACCCAGAGCCAGATTGTATTCACGGCTACCCCGTTCGTCGCAATTGCCCTCGATGGTGATGGAATTATCAGAATGCGCCTTCAACCATGCCGCATTGGCATCCAGGATGCCACGCGCAGCCGCATCCAGTTCCGAGCTGTCAAATGCGAAATAAACGGTATGCGAGGATGGTTCCTGTACCATCGATACACCCTGAGTTGTTGCTCCGCCGCTTTCTCCACTTTTTTCAATTGAGACAGGTGTGCTTTCTTCAACCGTTGTTTTCTTGGCGCAGCCCGCGAACAACAGACCAGCAGCTGCCACAAAAGCCAAGCTGATACTTGAGTATTGTTTTAATTTCGATTGTTTTGATTTCAATTGGGGTTCCTCCCATTTTTTATAATATCCGCATGGTCTTAATGCGACCATGCGGGATCTGATGCATCCTCAGCCGGAGTTGTAATGGCTTGTGCCTTTCCACCCCAACTGGGAACTCTATACACCTTGCGCATACCTTTCACCTCTTTGGAGAATAGCAGCATTTGCGCATTCGGTGACCATGCAGGCGATTCAATGCGTCCACTCGTGGCGAGATAGCGCACATCGCTTCCATCCAACCGCATGGTGGCCAAAGCATATTCCCATCCCTTACGTGTAATCAAGGCAATTCTGTCTCCGGCGGGCGACCATGCCGGTGAAGTGTTATACGGGCCATTCGTACTGATGCGTTGCACTTGCCCGTCACTGATGCGAATACGGTAAATTTGGGGCGAACCGCTACGGTCGCTGGTAAAGGCAATCCATTTACCGTCCGGTGACCATGTTGGCGTAGTGTCAATGTCGGGATTGTGTGTGAGTTGCCGCCATGTACGGGTTTTGATATTAAAGATATGGATTTCCGCATTGCCAGTGTGGGACAGGGTTGCGGCGATGAAGCGGCCATCCGGTGACCATTCCGGTGTGCTGTTCAGTCCCGGAAATGCACCGAATGTACTGCGCTTGCCATTGGAAAGTTTGAAGGTTTCCAAACGTGGGCGGTTGCCTACATAGGTATTCAGGGCCACCAGACGATTGTCCGGCGACCAGTCCGGCGAGAGCAGCAGGGTGAAATTGCGCCCAACCGCCTGACGGTTTGCGCCATCCTGATCCATATAAATCAAATCCGCCTTGTCACCATGTTTGCGCACATACAGGATATGACTGCTGAAATAACCGGTGATGCCGGTCGCCGCATGGTAGATATGGTTGGCGATCTGATGCGCCAGCGGGCGAAGAATCTTACCGGAATAGTCGAGGGTTATTCGGGAAAGCACTTTATTGCGAAAGGGATCATGCACTTCGATATAGGCTTTCCAGCCATCCGCACTCCTGTGAAGGCGGGTAATGGCTAGAATATCGGTGCCGATGATACGCCAGTCGCCATAATCAATGTGTGACTCCGTTTGCTCGATATCCGCAAGAAAACTTAAAGGGTTGAGTATCACAAAGGACTGACTGGATTCCAGGTCATGCCGTACCACATTGCGGATCAGATTCGATGTTACTGTATCTTCAGGTGGTGCATTGACCATCCATGCCAGCTTCAGGGGCTGATATTTGGACTGAAAGATTTCAAATTCAGCAGCCTGTGCCACGTAAGGGAACAACATGGTAAGGCATACAAGAAGGTTTCGCATGGGGGCGGTTTCTAGCTGTGGAAATGAAGGAATGCAAGCGGCAAAGGAGATTTGAACGGTACTCCTGATCTGTTGTTGTTAGTATTTGAATAAATCACCGTGTTTATTGGCCCGCGCTTCCATCTCCCAGGGCTTGTGCCGCTCTTGCAAGCGTTCAAATTACATGTTTCTTGATCTAGATCAAATAAACACTTGAAATATTTATTTTACGGATGCACAGTTCGGCGCGCGGTTGGGTAACGCTAACTATGACGTACCGATTTATTAGAAAGATTTAATAAGAACAAATAAATCCTGGGGGGGGGTCAAGATTGAGAAAATCATTATTGATTGCTAGTGCGGCAGCTCTGTTATTTGCAGCATTTCCTGTTCCCGGCGTCCATGCTGGGGCGGAAGCGAAATGCAAGGCGTGCCACAAGTTCACCACCAAAAACAGCGTAGGCCCCGGCTTGCAGGGCATTGTAGGACGCAAGGCCGGCACCAATCCCGGCTTCAAGTATAAATTCACCAAGTATATCAAGGGTGATGCATGGACGTGGGATGAAGAAAACCTGCGTGCATGGATTGACAACAGCAAGAAAGCGGTCAAGAAATTGACCGGCAACAAGAAGGCCAAGACCAAGATGCCTCCGCAGCATGTCAAGGGTGCCACGGCTGATGCGGTTATCGTATTTTTGAAAGGCTTGAAATAAATTATGGAAATCACAAGAGGAGGGTATTAAATGAGCGAAGAAATCAAACACTATACTATCCATTGGCATAGCAGTCCGTTTCCCCTGATGGTGGGATTCGGTACGGGTCTGTTTCTGCCGTGGGCGTTTATGCTGCAATTTAACTATACGCAGCCAACCGCTGCGCTGGTTTGTCTGGCTATTGGGGTCGCATTGACCGTTGCCGGAGGACTTGGCTGGGCCAGTGAGACCATTGGCGTGATTGATGATGAGAACTGGAGTCCATCAGCTATGTTAATGTTTATTGGTACCGAGATCATGACCCTTGGCGCTATTCTGGCCGGTTATTGGGTTGCTCGCCTGGGCGCAGACGTATGGCCACCTGCGGGTACGCCGGAGATTGATACGTCAGGGCCGTTGATTGCAACTATTATTCTGATTACTTCCAGTATCACGATCGGTCTGGCGCGCAAGCGGGAAATTGAGGGTAACTCTTCCGGTTTTGCCATGATGGTATTGTTATCAGCCGCGATCTGGGTGGTCTTCATGGTGATGACCATTTCCGACTGGGGCGTTCTGGGGAGTGAGGGCTTTACCATTGGTGTGAATGGCTACGCAACCGCGCTTTACGGCTTTACCGGTATCCACATAGCCCATATCGTGATCGGTCTGCTGGTGATGTTGACCTGCGTGCCGAGCGCCTTTAAGGGAAAGCTGAGCTTTTCCTACACGCGCGCCATGACGATGTATGTCCACTTCGTGAACGTACTTGGTATCTGGGTGTTGCTGCAGATTTATTACTGGTAAGTACTGGACAGCCTGTAGCTATGCGGAATTCACTCATACCTTCCATACGGAACGGGGCCATGTTGCACTGGAACCGGCTTCGGCTGGTTCCGGCTCTGGCCTGCCTGTTTGCGGCCTTGGGGGCTGGGTCGATCATGGCTCCCGGAACTGCTCAGGCTGCCTATGGCAATGTGACCAAGGATTCGCAGGTTGATCCGGCCATTTTCCGTATCAATGAGAAGAAGTTTCTGGGTGGAAAGACTGACGGAAATTATGTGCTTGAGGACGCATCCGGGAACAGTTTCAAACTGGGCGATATGTTTGGTAAGCCGTTAATTCTTGTGTTGTCCTACTTCACCTGTGATGGTGCCTGTTCAGTGATCAATCGTACGCTGGCCAATACCCTGAAAGGGGTGGAACGCTGGAAAATCGGCAAGGACTACAATGTTCTGACTGTATCCTTTGATCAGCATGACACGCCGACAACGATGCGGGCCTTCATGCACGAGATGGGCTACGATAATTTGCCGGAAGGATGGCGCATGGCAACCATGCGGAACAGGAAGGATATTGACCGGCTTGCCGAATCGATCGGTTTCAAGTTCTTCTGGTCACCAAGGGATCGTACTTTCCTGCATCCCAGTGTTTATACAGTGCTGTCTCCCACGGGTCAGATTACGCGCTATCTGTATGCGGGTAAGGTGGATGCGGATGATGTGAAACTGGCCCTTACCAAAGCAATGGGTGGGGAGGTTTCCCCGGTGAACATCATTGATTTTGTGGTGGCTGCATGTCACAGCTACAACTACAAGGATGGAAAATACAAGCTCAACATTCCCCTGTTCGTGGCTCTTGGCGGACTCGTGGCCGGCGTGATACTGATGGTCGGGGGATTTATGATTATAAAACGCAAGAGAGGCAGAATCAGGAAGGATATGGTTGCTGTATAATGGTTGTAAGTTGTATGAAGTAGTAAGTTGAAAATATTATGAATTTGATAAAAACACAGGAGGGAAAGAGATGAAAATAAAATCGTTAAGCTATAAGGTGCTGGGAGCGTTGCTTGCATTGCCTTTAATTCCCACGCTGGCCCATGCATTCCAGATGGAGACAGCGACCAGGAATAATTATAAGGGCTTGACACCACAGGCCCACTGGGAGGAGATGTGGACAGAGGTGATGTGGGATATCACGGTTATCGGTGTGATTTACTTTGTCGTGGCCCTGTTTTTTCTGTTCAGATACAAGAGGACAGGCCATGATCAGGTTGGCGAATCACCCAAGCTTTCCGCACAGGCTGTCCTTGGCTGGGTCATTATTCCCTGCATGCTTTTCCTGGGGGATGACCTGTTTCTGTATGCCAAAGGTTTCGCATTGCACAAGCAGATGCGCGAGGTGCCGGCCAATGCCCAGACCATCAAGGTGACTGGCTCCATGTGGAACTGGAATTATGATTACGGCAATGGCGTGGATATGGACAATGAACTGCGCGTGCCGGTTGGCAAGCCAGTCATATTTCGTATGACCAGTGACGATGTCGTACATTCCCATTACCTGAACGGTTACCACGTTACTGAAGATGTGATGCCGGGCCGTGTGACCTGGGAATGGATCATGCCGGTCAAGGTTGGCGAATCGGTGATTACCTGCCGTGAATACTGCGGTGCGAATCACTCCAAGATGTACGGCAAGCTCATCGTAATGAAACAGGCCGATTACGATGCCTGGATGACCCAGGCTCTTGCTGATGCCAAGGCTGAATCAGGGCGTCAGATTGCCATGGTCAGTAAACCAAGAATTTCAAGTAATACTAATAATGGAGGGAAACTATGACTGGTGAACATTTTATGGGTTTTGTAGGGCATGAGCCAAAGGGCAAGCCCGGTTGGCCGAAAACAGCCAAGGAGTGGCTGTTCACGATTGATCACAAGGTTATCGGTGTCTGGTATTTAATCGGCTCCATCGCGTCCTTTGCCGTGGCCGGCCTTGCCGCCATGTTGATGCGCATCGAACTGGGTAGCGTGGGTCCGGATATTACCAGTGACGGCAACGTCTATAATTTGTGGTTGACCATGCACGGCGCGGTGATGATTCTGGGATTCCAGATTCCGGCTTTGCTGGGCTTTGTCGCCAACTATGCCGTACCTATCATGGTCGGGGCCAAGGATATGGCCTTTCCGCGCGTCAATGCGCTGAGTGTATGGCTATTATGGTCCGGCATTCTGCTGGCTCTGGCCAACCTGGTGATTCCGGATCACTTCAATGGCATGTGGACCGGTTATCCACCGTATTCCACTTCGGATGCCGCGGGCAATACGGCGCTGTATTCACTGGTGGTCATTGTGCTTGGCATGTCCTCCGTATTTGGTGCGGTAAATCTGGCTTGTACGGTGGTTTTCATGCGCTGCAAGGGCCTGGGTTGGTTCCAGTTGCCGATGACGGTTTGGTGTGTGTTCACGGCCAATATCATTCAGTTAATCTTTGTACCGGTACTGGCTGCTTCGGTGCTGCTGCTCTCACTGGATAAATATTTGGGCTTTGGCTTCTATAATCCGGAAACGGGTGGTGATGTGCTGCTGTATCAGAATCTGTTCTGGTTCTATTCGCATCCTGCCGTGTACGTGATTTTGCTACCGTTCGTGGGCGTCATCTTTGAGATATTCTCGGTTTCGGCCAAGAATATGGTGTTCAGTTACAAGGCGACGGTTATTGCCGTATTGGCCTTTATTCCGGCCAGCGCCGACGTCTGGGCGCATCATGCCTTCGTATCGGGTCTGCCGGACTGGTTTAACATGCTGATGTCATTCACCACCTTGTTGATTTCATTGCCCTTTGGTCTGATGATGCTAAGTATGGTGGGCACGCTGTACAAGGGTGCTATCCGCTATTCCGGCCCGATGATCTGGGCTCTGGGTGCTTGGGTGATGCTTATTTTCGGTGGTTTGACCGGCATTCCGAACGCCCTGGCTGCTGTGGACTACGGTATTTCGGATTCTTATGCCATCATGAGCCACTTTCATTATGTGATGGCGGTAGCCGGAGCCATGGCTACCTTTGGGGGCGTGTTCTACTGGTTCCCGAAGCTGACCGGTCGGATATGCAGCGAAATGTTGACCAAGCTCTCGGGCATTAGCTTCTTTATCGGCATGAATGTGGTGATGGCGCCGCTGTATATCGCCGGTGTCGAGGGTATGCCGCGCCGCTATATGGATTATCAGCAGTTTGCCGATAATGCCACCATCGTCGGTGCGCAACACTGGTCCACGATCGGTGCCTTTATTACCTTCCTCAGCGTATTGCTGATGCTGGTGGCGTGGATTCACGGCATGCTCAAGGGCGAGAAGTCATCTCAGAACCCCTGGGGATCGCAATCGCTGGAATGGACGGCTACCGCGATTGTTGCCGGACAGGGTAATTTCCCGACTCCGGTGGAGGTTGCCGAAAACTGGCATCCGTACAATTACATTGATAATCCGAAGCCGACGTTCGAGGCTCACCCGTGGGGTCAGCCTGACCCAGCAAAGTAGCCTCACCAAAGGGGCACTAAAGCTAGAACGAACCTGAGGATGCGCACCCCCAGCATGTCGGGGTGTGCATCCTTGCGGTTTTGCATAAATTGATTCAGGTCAATGCCAAATTGGCAGTCAACAGGAGAATGCGCGTAGTTAGAAGCCAGCGAAGCTGGGCAGATCGTGGGGGGATCAATGGGAGAACAGTCGCTAGAAATAGAAAATACCGCAACCGGTAAAAATAGCCGAGTAAAGATTGCTATCGCCGGGTTGTTCGAATTGGCCAAGCCCGGCATTGTCGGCCTGACGCTGGTGGCTGCATTAACAGGTGTTTATTTCGGCAACCATGGTGTGATGCCTCACTGGGATCTTATTTTCTGGACTTTTTTGACCCTGGGACTGGCGACTGCCGGATCTTGCATGCTGAACAATTATTACGATCGTGACATTGATAAACTGATGCGCCGTACGCGTTCGCGGGCACTGGCGGCCGGGCTGGTATCCAATCGGCTTGTACTGAGTGTTGCATTAATTCTGGCAGTTCCATCGCTTGCCCTGATGGCCTGGATGGTCAATCCGCTTGCAGCGCTGGTAACGGCAGTGGGCGTGATTGGTTATGTTGGCGTCTATACCATGTTGATGAAGCGTTCGACGCCGTGGGCCAACCAGTTTGGCGGTATTGCGGGCGCTGTGCCACCTATGGTCGGCTATGCTGCGGTGACAGGAGATTTGGGCGCTCCGGCATGGATTCTATTTGCCATCATGGTGGTCTGGCAGCAGCCGCATGCCTTGAGTCTGGCTTTGAAGTATCGTGAGGATTATGCCCGAGCCAACGTGCCGGTTATTCCCGTGGCCTGTGGCGTCCAGGCAACCAAGATACGCATTGTTGCTTATGCGCTTGCATTGATTCCCGTGGCCATACTGCCTTATGTGTTTGACATGGCAGGTATCTGGTATTTGGTGACTTCAATTCTGTTGGGTTCCATGTTCCTGTTTATGGCTGTGCGTTTTCTGCGTTCGGAACGGGATTGTGATATGCGTGTGTTTGCATTCTCCATCGTGTATTTGATTCTTCTGTTCGGCGTGATGGTACTTGATTCGGTATAAATCTTTACCGATAATCTACATTCAAATGCAGGAAACCATATCGTTCCAGATGAAACGTATCATAGCCCTTTTGCTCGTATGCACTGCGATGGCTTGGTATATCAACCCGGCATATGCCGGAGTGAGCGTTGAACATGCATGGGTGCGCATGCCGCCACCGGTTGCTGACACGGCTGCAGCCTATATGACTTTGCGCAACGGGGGTGACCGGGACGTTGTGATTGTCCGTGTCAGTTCTGATATATCCAAAACCTCCGGAATTCACTTGATGCGGAAGCAGGGTGCAGTGATGCGTATGTCGGTGGTCAACAATATAACCATTCCCGCGCATGGTTTTGTGAAACTGGAGCCTGGCGGCATGCATCTCATGCTTGCCGGTCTGAAGCGGGTACTGAAACAGGGCCAGAGGGTAAACCTTGCATTGCATTTCACGAATGGTAAAACGGTCGAGATTGTTGCTCCCGTCCGCAGCCCAGGGTCAATACAGGAACCCGCTAGCCAGCTCTATAAACAGGCCATGAGCCTTGTCAGGAAGGAAAACACTACGGATGCGGCCACACTATTCCAACAGGCCGCCGAGAAGGGGAACAGGCGAGCTCAATATCAGCTGGGCTTGTTGTACGCGCGTGGCGACGGTGTGCAAAAGAACCTGGTAAAGGCGAGGGAATGGCTACGTAAGGCTGCGATGCAGGGTCATCCCAAAGCACAATTTTACCTTGGTCAGATGTATGTGTTTGGTGACGGGGGTGAGAAGGATAATGTGAAGGCGACTACGTGGTTCTGGCTTGCCAAGACGCTTGGAGATCGTTTTGCCGGGGATAGCCTGGATGTAATGACCGCCAAGATTTCTCCACTTGAACTGGCCGAAGCGGAAAAGCGGGCCAAAGCCTTGTGGCAGAAAATGCCACACGATATGAAAATCAAACACAGTGCGGCGATGCATTGATAATGACCAACAGCCGGAAGAAGGATAAAATATGAATGACCCACTTACGGAAGAGAAACAAAGGGAACGTAAAAAAGTGATTGGAGGGCTGGTGCTCACCCTCATTATTTTTGTATGGTTTCTGTATTACCTGATTTCCCATATTCCGGGTTAACCATATATTCAGGATATCCTGATTTTCCGCTAGATTTTTACATGGAAGGATTTCGTTCTTTGGAGGTTTTTTAATGCGTATCAACGCAACTACGCGCGTATTGCATTATTGCCTGATTATGACAGTTGTATTTCAACTGCTTAGTTCAGAGTTTATGAGGGTGTTGGAGCCGGGAAAAATGGAAGGCTTTGATACAGTACTTTTTACACTGCATATAATGATTTTTGGCTGGGGAGCATTTCTGATCAGTTCAGTTTATATCCTTATCCTGCATGATGATAAGGATGGTTGGGCGCGAATGGTGCCCTGGTTTTCAGCCAGTCACCGCGCAGCATTATTCAAATCGGTACGTAAAGATATTTTCGCCATGTTCCAGGGATGTCTGCCTCATCCTGAGGAGAAAGGAGCCATAGCCGGTGTGACGCATGGGCTTGGTATCCTGCTGCTGCTTGCTCAGGGATTCACCGGCGCCTATGTAATGTTCGGCGTTCGCTCGGATGGCACCATGCGCACTGATACACTGCTGGTACTTGATTTTCATGCGATCTTTGCAAAGCTGCTTTGGATATTTCTGATTGGGCATATCTGCATGTTTATTATTCATCTGATGTTTGGCCATCGTGAGATTCTGGATGTATTCCGGCGCGTACATATCCCATGGAAATAAAAAACACATGAATACTAAGTTTCCTACACTCTCCGCGATGATACTGTTTGTGTTTTCAATGTTGTCCCCT
>CAZEMN010000009.1:0-24695 GCA_964513335.1 uncultured Zetaproteobacteria bacterium
CCGACACCCAATTTTTTGTAATCGTGAAATTGATATTCGATATTGTGCGCTTCCAACCAACGGAAGGCTTTTTTCACGGTATCACAATTTCTGATGCCGAAGAGTTCAGATGCCGTGGCCAATCATCCGCTCAAACCAAGCACATGTTCCATGCCATACCATCCGGCACGCTGATCCATTAGCCATCGTGCGGCGCGCATGGCGCCTTTGGCAAATACCATGCGATCAGCAGCAATATGCCCAATCTCAATGCGTTCCTCATCAGATACGAACATGGCCTTGTGCTCACCAACCAGATTTCCGGCGCGCACGACAGAGAAGCCGATGCTTCCGGTCTCCCGTTCACCGGTGTTGCCTTCGCGTGAGAACACTGCAACTTTATCAAAGTCCACACCACGCCCCCATGCAAGGGTTCGTCCCATCGCCAGCGCAGTGCCGGATGGCGCATCCACCTTGTGTTTGTGGTGTGCTTCAAAGATTTCCGCATCATATTCCGGACCCAGAACCTGTGCCGCCTGCCGGATCAATTGCAGCGCCAGATTGACCCCTACTGAATAATTGGCCGCCATGACCGTCGGGCATTCAAGCAATGTATTTCGAAGATCCTGCAACTGTTTGACTGAAAGCCCCGTAGTGCCAATCACCATGCGCATGCTGCGCTTTGCCGCAAATTCGGCGTGCTCCATCAATGCCTCCGGTGCAGTAAAATCAATCAGCACATCGGCTTGTGGAAGTGTGGCAACATCATCGGCAAGTGTAATCCCCAACGCGCCGATACCGGCTACCTTGCCAGCATCACCGCCAACAAAACCTGATCCCGGACGTTCGGTCGCCCCTACAAGCTCCGCATCTTCCGATTCGGCGACGGCGCGCACCAGCATGCGCCCCATCCGGCCGGAAGCTCCCGTTACAATGACTTGCATCATGGTTTAACCTCTCTCGCCAAATCGTCCCAGAATTGTTTGGCTTTATCCAGAAAGGATGTGCGCTCGGGATAAACGTCATCTCCTGTCTCTGCGGCAAACTCACGCAACAACTGCTCCTGTTTCTTGCTCAACTTCCTGGGTACGGCAACATGTACATGCACATACAGATCGCCGGTCTGGTTTACACGGATATCCGGTACGCCCTTGCCGCGCAACCGGAACACCTTACCGCTTTCAGTACCTGCCGGAATCCGGATTTTCACACGGCCGCTTAAAGTCGGGGCATCCACCTCCGAACCCAACGATGCCTGCGGAAAAGTAATCGGCATATTACAGTGCAAATCTGCGCCATCACGCTCGAAGATCGCATGCTTTTGAATCCGGATAACAATGTACAAATCTCCTGTCGGGGCGCCTTGCATGCCCGCTTCCCCTTCACCGCCTACACGTACCTGTGCACCGTCATAAACCCCCGGCGGAATACGAACCTTCAGTGTTTTGGTTTTGCGTACACGCCCCACCCCACCACACTCGACACAGGGAGAATCAATCTTTGTACCCTGCCCCTGACATTCCGGGCAAGTACGCCGGACAGCAAAAAAGCCCTGTTGCATCTGTACCTGTCCATGACCACCGCAAGTACGGCAGGGTACGGGATGAGTACCCGGACGTGCTCCGCTTCCATGGCAGGTTTCACAGGCGACATGTCTGGGAATATTCAGTTCCACCTCACGGCCATTGGCTGCATCCTCCAGGCTCATGTCCAGTTGATAACGTAAATCCGCGCCACGGCTGGTACGGCCACCACCACCGCCGCCAAAACCAAAGATGTCACCAAACACATCGCCGAACACATCACCGAAGTCGCGAAACGCCTGTGATTCCTGGAAGCCGCCGCGTGCCCAGAAATCGTGCATCTGGTCATCGACGCCTGCATGCCCGTATTGATCGTAGCGGGCGCGCTTGTCCGTATCGGACAGCACCTCATAGGCTTCAGTGACTTCACGGAATCTTTCGGCTGCCGCATCATCGTCCTTGTTCCGGTCCGGATGATATTTCATGGCCAGCTTGCGGTAGGCTCGTTTGATCGTATTGATGTCCGCGCCCTTCTCTACTCCGAGAATTTCATAATAATCGCGTTGTGTCGGCACGCCATCTCCTTACCATATTGAACTAAGCTTCCCTCTCTTCCATAACGCCAAGAGCCTCCGCACCACAAAACCGCAGAACAACGGTCAGGAAGTGCGAAGGCATTGGCCTTGTCAGACGATTTACTTCTTGTCGTCCACCACCTCGGCGTCAACGACCTCGGCATCCTCAGCCTTGTTGGCGGAATCACCCGCACCGCCCGGCGTATCGCCGCCTTCCGGTGTGGCGGAAGCCTCGGCCTGCATCTGCTTGTAAATCTCTTCACCAAGCTTCTGTGACTTCTGCGCCAAGTCCTCCTCGGCCTTCTTGATGGCCTCGCTATCGCCGCCTTCCAGTGCCTTCTTCAATTCGGCCAGCGCATCCTCAATGGATTTACGGGTATCCGTATCCACCTTATCGCCATGTTCCTTCAGTGACTTCTCGGTGGAATACACCAGCGCATCGGCACGATTGCGGGTCTCAATGATTTCCTTCTGCTGTTTGTCCTCCTCGGCATGCGCCTCGGCATCTTTCTTCATCTTCTCAATCTCTTCCTCGGACAAACCGGAGCCGGACTCAATACGAATAGAGGTTTCCTTGCCTGTCCCCTTGTCCTTAGCATGCACATGAATGATGCCATTGGCGTCGATATCGAAGGTCACTTCAACCTGCGGCATACCGCGTGGAGCCGGGGCAATGCCTTCCAGATTGAACAGCCCCAACTGCTTATTGGCCGAGAAAATATCACGCTCGCCCTGTGCCACCTTGATAGTAACCGCTGTCTGGTTATCGGCAGCCGTGGTATATATCTGGCTCTTCTTGGTCGGAATCGTCGTGTTCTTCTCGATGATCTTGTTGAAAAGACCTCCTTCCACCTCAATCCCCAGTGACAGCGGCGTCACATCCAGCAACAGAACATCGGTCACATCACCGGTCAGCACCGCACCCTGAATGGCGGCACCAATCGCCACGACCTCATCCGGGTTCACGCCCTTGTGCGGTTCACGGCCGAAGAATTCAGCTACTTTTTGCTGCACCAGCGGCATGCGTGTCTGACCACCCACCAACACCACTTCATGAATGTCCGCGGCCTTCACGCCCGCATCCTTCAATGCCTGTTTGCACGGTGCGATGGTGCGATCGACCAGATCAGACACCATGTTCTCGAACTTGGCGCGCGTCAGCTTGATCAACAGATGCTTGGGGCCAGATGCATCGGCCGTAATGAACGGAAGGTTCACCTCGGTTTGCTGCCCACTGGACAATTCGATCTTGGCCTTCTCGGCTGCCTCTTTCAGGCGCTGCAACGCCAATTTGTCGGTCATCAGATCAACGCCGTGCTCCTTTTTAAACTCATCAGCCAGATACTGGATAATGCGCTGGTCGAAATCCTCGCCGCCGAGGAATGTATCGCCGTTGGTCGCCTTCACCTCGAACACACCATCACCAATTTCCAGGACGGAAATATCGAAGGTGCCGCCGCCCAGATCGTAAACCGCAATCAGATGATTCTCCTCGGTCTTGTCCAGACCATAGGCCAGCGCCGCCGCTGTCGGCTCGTTGATGATGCGCTGTACATTCAGGCCGGCAATCGCACCGGCATCCTTGGTCGCCTGACGCTGCGAATCGTTGAAGTAAGCCGGCACGGTAATCACCGCATCCGTCACTTTCTCACCCAGATAATCCTCAGCAGACTGTTTCATCTTCTGCAATGTGATGGCGGAAATTTCCTGTGGACTCATCTTCTTGCCATCGGCCTCAATCCATGCGTCGCCATTATCGGCGGCCACCACAGGGTAAGACACCAGAGACTTGTGGTGTGCCGTTTCCTTTGCATCCGCCTTGCGTCCGATCAGGCGCTTGACGGCATAAAATGTCTTGTCCGGATTGGTCACCATCTGCCGCTTGGCCGGAGCGCCGACCAGGCGCTCATCGTCTTTGGTGAATGCCACAACCGACGGCGTGGTATTATCGCCCTCGCTGTTGGGGATGACCTTGGCCTTATCGCCTTCCATCACGGCAACGCATGAGTTTGTAGTGCCCAGATCAATACCGATTACTTTTGCCATTTCTTTTCTCCATTTATTCCAGAATCAAATGCCTTTCAGGCTTTATGGGGGTGTTCTGAAATTATTTCAACCCCTGCCGTGAATATCCGGACCAAAGGCAAAGCTCCGGGTGAATGGGTGGCAATGATTGTTACGGAGCTTGGCAAGGGAACACCATTTCCTACACATCGCGCCTTGACCCAAACCACCTGTGGAACTCTGCATATGGCTTTTATTTATGAAGATACCAGTATCTCCCGAATTACTTCTGACCTTCGTCCCTGGCAGGGCCGCCGGACACGAGCACCTTTGCCGGACGTATCAACCGTCCATGCAATGTGTATCCGGCCACATGCTGGCCAATCACTGTTCCTTCCGGTTCGTCCGAAGGCATTTGCGACAATGCTTCATGCCGGTGCGGATCAAAGGTTTCTCCCACGGCGTCAATCCGTTCCACCTCAAACTTCTTCATTATGCCGTGCCAACTGTCCAGCGTCAGCCGCACGCCCTCCCGCAACCCCGCTTCATTGCCCTGCTCGACATCCAGCGCACGCTCCAGATTATCCACCACGTCGAGCAGTGCCGTGGCAAATTTCTCAACGCCAAACTTGTGCGCGTCCGCAACATCCCGTTGGCTTCGCTTACGCAAATTATCCATTTCCGCATGTGCACGCAGCAATTTGTCCTTCAACTCGGCAATTTCATCCTGTGCGGCCTGCAATGCATCAATAGCTTCTTCCTCCGGGCCCTGTTCTCCGGCTTCGGGCTTGCCCGCCGCGTCCGGTTGTTCTACTTCACCGGTTTCTGCCTGTTTCTGTTTTTTCTGCTTTGTTGTCTTGCTCAATTCATATCTCCCAATATTCGACTCACCCATTTAGCCGTACAGTCCACAATAGGTACGATTCGCTCATAGTGCATGCGTTTCGGCCCAATCACGCCCAATGTGCCCACCGCGTTCATGGGGCCTTCATAACGCGAGAGCACCACCGAAACCTGCTCCATATCCACCAATGCATGTTCGCTACCGATGAACACTTTTACACCGCGTTCTTCACGCTCAACCTGCTCCACCAGATGCAACAACTGTTCTTTTTCCTCGAACGTTGCGAGCAACGAACGAACTGTATCAATTACACCAAATTCCGGTATCTCAAGCAGTTGCCGCTGCCCGCTGACGAACATATCATCCTGACGTTTTGTAGGGTCCTCCGTCCAGCGTTTCAAGTCTTCCAACAGTCTCCCGATATGCATCCGGTCCGATTCCATTTCATGTCGTAAACGCCGCCGGGCCTCGGTTAGATTGCAATCGCATAGCAGGTCATTTAACCGTATTGAGATTCGACGCAATTCATCCTCGCCGATTTTTTCGGGTCGGTGAATCAGACGATTTTGAACCTCACCTGAGTCCGTAATAATGACTGCCAGAAGCCGTTCGGAACTGACCGGCACCAGTTCCAGTTTATAAATTTGATGAACGGCCTGCTCATGCACCCACACCAGTCCGGCAAAATGTGTCAAATTTGCCAATTCATCGGTCGCTCGCTTTAGCAGGCGTTGTTGTCCTTCGGCATGGTTCAAATGCCCTGAAACGACCTGTTCCATAGCCTGTTGCATATCGGTATCCATGACCATCAGCGTATCCACAAAATAACGCAATCCTGTGTCGGTAGGAATTCGGCCCGCCGAAGTGTGTGGTGAACACAACAAACCATGCTTCTCAAGATCAGCCATGACATTGCGAATGGATGCAGGACTTAAATCCAGACCACTCTGCTCCGCAACCGTACGCGATCCCACAGGCTGGCCCGTATCCAGATAAGCCCGAACGACTTCACCCAGAATCTGTTCGTATCGCTCTTTCATACCTGATATCCTGTCTCATAAATACGGTACCCCTCAGAACCTGCCCCATGGACTGGACTCCCTTCGAGCGAGATTAAACACTGAATATGTTCCTGTCTTATATGCATAAGCTGATTGCTGGCACTCTAGCGCTAGCCATGCCATTGACAACGCCATCGAAAGGTTTTGACATCCTGATGCTGGGGCTTATAATCCGCCGCCTCTTGAAAAACGGCCCGTAACGTGGTCCCAATAATGGAGTAATATGCATGCGTACATGGACCTATCGTCCCGGCAGTGTTGAACGCGAATGGTATGTCATTGATGCCAAGGATCTTATCCTTGGCCGTCTGGCAACCAGAGTCGCCAGCATTCTTCGTGGTAAACACCGCCCACAATACACGCCTCACGCCGATTGCGGTGATCATGTCATCATTATTAATGCGGAAAAAATTCGTGTGACAGGCCGTAAGGAAGCACAGAAAAACTACTACAGGCACAGCCAGTACCCGGGTGGTTTGAAAACCATCACGCTGGAAAAACAGCGTGAAAAATTTCCAGAGCGTATCATTGAGGCCGCTGTCAAGGGCATGTTACCGAAAAACTCTCTGGGCAGAAAAATAATCAGGAAAATGAATGTTTATGCAGGCGACCAGCACCCGCATGTGGCGCAGCAACCTAAAACCCTGAGTTTGGACTAAGCGAGGAACAAGCAGATGGCAGAATCCATGTATCGTGGCACGGGACGCCGCAAAAGCAGCGTGGCGCGCGTTATTATTCAGCCCGGCAGTGGCAAGGTCGAAGTCAACGGTCGCGATGTCAGTAACTATTTTCCAGTAGAAATCGTCCGCCAGCATGCGCTTTCACCACTAACATTAACCCAGTTATCCGGACGCATGGATGTGCGCATCAAGGTGCACGGCGGCGGCATCAGCGGCCAGGCAGGTGCGGTTCGCCATGGTCTGGCCCGCGCACTCATCGAATATGATGTGGGTTTGCGCCCGCAGGTTAAACTGGCAGGCATGCTCACGCGCGATGCGCGTAAGGTGGAACGCAAGAAATACGGCCTGCATAAAGCAAGAAAGGCGCCGCAATTCTCCAAGCGCTAATTCCATCATTTATATGCTATTCAAGGGAAGGCTTCGGCCTTCCCTTTTTGTTATCCGCGCCTTTTTCATTGATGCCACAGTTTTGATGCGTAATATAGCCGAATGAAGACTGTTCCCGTCGCGATTCTGGGTGCCACCGGTTATGCCGGAGGAGAACTAATCCGCCTTGTCGAAAACCATCCGTATTTTTCCATTGACCATCTCGCGGCCCATTCACAGGCTGGAAAGAGGGTGTCTGATGTGTTGCCCGGTATCAGCGGCCCGACAGCCGGGATGATGCTGGCCACCTCCGATGCTCTGCTTCCGGATGATGTACAACTTGTATTTACGGCCTTGCCGCATGGTGCCGCAGCGCAAAGCGTAAAAATGGCGCTGGATGCTGGCAAAAAGGTGGTCGATCTCTCCGCTGATTTCCGGCACAGAAATCCGGCAACGTACAAATCGGCTTACACAATTGATCATCCGTATCCGGAGATCTTGACGAAAGCTGTATTTGGTCTGACTGAATTCTCCAGAGCTGACGTGTCAAATGCACGCCTGGTAGCCAACCCGGGCTGTTATCCAACCTCCACTCTGCTACCACTGGTACCATTGCTTAAAGCTGGCGTACTAAATATTGACCGTATCATTGTAGACTCCAAATCCGGTACATCCGGTGCTGGCAGAAGTGCAAAGACGGATCTGCTGTATTGCGAGGTCAACGAAGGCGTGCGTGCCTATGGCCTGCCAAAGCATCGGCATGCATGGGAAATGGATGAATGGGCCGAAGGGTTTTCGGGGCAGGAAATTTCGGTACAGTTCGTGCCGCATATTTTACCCATGACCCGGGGCATGCTCACCACGCTGCACCTTTCCGGTCAAAATCCGGAAGGCTGGCACGCCATACTTGTGGAAACATTTAAGGATGAACCCTTTGTGAAAATATTGCCGGAAGGCGTACTCCCCTCAACCAAGGCTGTGAATGGCAGTAACCGCTGCGATATCGGACTGGTAGTCACCGGAACAGATACCGCTGTCGTAGTCAGTTGTCTGGACAATTTAATCAAGGGCGCGGCCGGACAAGCTGTTCAGAACGCCAATCTCATGCTCGCATGGGAAGAGTCCATGGGCCTGTCTGCCACTGCGCTCTGGCCCTAGTCCAGGCTAGCACTTCGTCTAGAATATCAGACTATGGCCTCGTTGCGGCAACTCATTGGGACACTGCGCCGGCCTTTTCAGGTCATGGTTCTGGAACCACATGGAGGAAAATCTGTACGGCGTTTCAATATAAGCATTGGCCGTATTCTTCTCATAATATTGATTCTGATGCTGGGAAGCAGTGTTGTGACCTGGTTCTATGTGCCACATAATGTTTCCTCTCTTCCTTCCCGTTATTATCAATTGCAACAATCAAACCATGATACAAGTACGAAACTGGCCGAGTCCGAAGGTGAATTAAACCTTAGAGATGCGCAAATAAACGCACTCAAAGCAGAACTGAAAAAAGCAGAGCAACATGCCGATGCCCTGACGCAACGCATACGCGTCTATGAAAGCATTCTGGAGGCGCGCAAATCCGGCGGAATCCGCATTCTCCGGGCCAAGGCCCGCTGGAATAATCCGGCACTTATTTCCTATGATATTGTCGTTGTAAAAAGTGGAAATTATCCCCGCAGAGTATCCGGCAGTTTGCGTCTTATCGCGCGCAGCAGTGATGGAAAGGAATCCACCCTGCATCTGGGAAAAAAAGCGCCGGAGTTGCCTTACCATATGGAAACCCATACCTTCCTGCATGGAAGCTATGCATGGAATCAGGATTGGCGGCCCGACCATCTCCTGATCATCCACCTGAACCGTCAGGGGAAAGTGCGCGAGCAAACCGAAATTGAAATACAGGGAGGTACAACATGAAACATAGAGACTCCATTATTCCAACCGGCTCCGAAAACCAGAATATTGATACGCTGATTGGTGAACATTCACACTTTAATGGTGAATTAAGCTTTGAGGGCGCTGTGCGTATTGATGGAAAGTTTGAAGGCAATATCCGTTCAACCAACGAAGGTACGCTCATCGTTAGCGAAGAAGCTCAGATTGTAGGGGAAGTCGATGTCCCCAATCTACTGCTTCACGGCACCGTTCGCGGTAATGTCCGGGCCACTAAAAGCCTGAAAATCGGCCCGACAGGAAGGCTCAACGGCGACGTGGAATACAGCGTAGTATCACTTGCGGAAGGTGCGGCCGTTAATGGACGATGCAACCGCATTGAAGACAAGGAGCGAATCAAGCAAGCCGCCAAAACAAGTGCAACAGTGAGCGGCGCGGAGCATTCCCCCCAGCCAGCCTGATTTTCTGACACTCTTTCAATGTGATTACGCCTTATCGCCACTGGCAACCGGACGTTGACCCATCAGCCTTTGTGGCAGCTTCAGCCGAGGTGATGGGACGCGTAAAAATTGGTGTGGATTCAAACATCTGGTACCAGTGCGTACTGCGCGGCGATGTACACGATATTGAGATTGGCGCGCGCAGCAATATCCAGGATCATACCGTTATTCATACGAGCGAAGGCATCGCTCCCTGTATTGTCGGTGATGATGTGACCGTCGGGCATCGCGTGATTCTGCATGGCTGTGAGGTGCAGAATCGTTGTCTGGTTGGCATGGGAGCTATTCTCATGGACCAGTCCGTACTCGAAGAAGGCTGTTTCCTGGCCGCGGGTTCTCTGGTGCCGGAACGCAAGGTGTTGCGTGGCGGCTATCTGTATGCCGGTTCTCCGGCACGGGAACGCCGCGAACTGACAGATGCGGAAAATGAATTCCTGCTGGCTTCCGCCCGGCATTACGTTGAACTGGCCAAAACTCACAAATCCGCCTGAACCCTTGCGCGCCGCGATTGATATTGGTTCCAACACCTTCCGCCTGTTGATTGCCCGGTCCCTTGGAAAAGAACATACGAATGGACAGGTATCCCCTCCCTGGAAAGTGGCATATTATACCCACCGTATCGTTCGCCTTGGTGAAGGTCTGCATCATTCAGAAAAATTATCCGAAGCCGGTATGCGACGAGCCGTAACTGTGTTGAAAGAATTCGCTGATATTATCACGGCACACGGTATCAAGCCGGAGGCAGCCTGTGCCGCCGCCACCGCAGCCATGCGTGATGCGGAAAACGGAAAGGAATTCAGCTATCGCATCAGGCAGGAAACCGGACTCCACATCCGCATCATTGATGGCGAAACCGAGGCTTCCATGTCACTTGCCGGTGCAACGGCAGTACTGGAAAATGACGCACGCAGCAATATGCTGTTGTTCGACATCGGTGGCGGCAGCACCGAATTCATTCGCGCTCACGATGGCATCCTGTGCGATGCTATTAGCTGTAAATTGGGCGTGGTGCGTCTGGTAGATGCGCATTTGAATAGCGATCCACCGAGTACCGCGGATTACGCTGCTATGGTCGCTGCCAGCAACCGGCATCTGGATAGTGTTGAACAACACTGGGGGGATGATCGCATCCCCGCACATCTTGTCGGCACAGCGGGTACGGTGACAACATTGGCTGCTATTCATCTCGATCTCGCGCCGTATGATGCCGACGTTATCAACAATCACGTCATCCCCCGGGTGGATTTTCTTGCCCTGCGCGACAGACTGTTAAGCCTGACCCATGATCAGCGTCAGACCATGCGTACTATCGAGGAAGGACGTGCTGATTTAATGGTGGCGGGACTTGCGATTATCGAAGCAGTCATGACGCGCTGGCATTACAGCAAACTGATTGTTGTGGATGCCGGATTACTGGAAGGCGCATGGTTAGCCCCACCCTTTACTCAATCGAAAAAATGATCAGCCTTGTGCTGGACCGCATCCATACCCTGCTGCACCCGCACGAGCGCCTCGTTGATGTTATCACCGGCATCCACCGCAATGGGGTCTCCGAACACAAAAACACCCCGCGAGAACGGTTTTGGAATGTAGAAACGATCCCATGAATTCGCCCGCCAGCAACGGCTGGCGGCATAGCAAATCGGCACAACAGGCAGGCCGGTCTTGATAGCCAACTGCACAGTTCCCTTACTCACTGTTTCACACGGACCTTTGGGACCATCGGGTGTAATACCTAAATGACGGCGTTGATCCTTTACCGCCCGAATCATCTTCAACATCGCTCTCGCCCCACCGCGTGTCGTTGAACCGCGCACGGTTGGTATGCCAAGAAGGTGCATCGTATCGGCGATAAACCCCCCGTCCCTGTGGTCTGATATGAGCATGTAACCGTGCCACTGCCTACGGAACGGATATGGCATCATCAGTATCCGCGCATGCCAGAAGGCATACAGATAAAGTTCCTTTTGTTCCGGCACATAAGCCGGACCAAGCACTGTCCATCGTATTGTGTATGAAAAAACATGATAAATCGTGGCAATCATGTGCGGCACAAGCCAAGCGATAAAGCGGTCTTTCATACCCTCAGGCGCTAGCAGTCTGTCGGACTTAGGGGGATTGTAACGAGCAGGTGGGAAAGCGAGATCAAAATGTCCGGGATTTGAGGCGCATAGTGGTGACTATGCAACGAAAATCCCGGACATTTTGGGCCGCTTTCCCTGTCGCGCAGCAAATTCATCCTAAGTCCGACAGACTGCTAGCCTGCTGCATCTCAAACTGCATGTGGTACAACTCGGCATACAAACCGCCCTGCTCCAGCAACTCGCTGTGTGTTCCCATCTGGACAATACTTCCGTCATCCAGCACCACAATACGGTCGGCATGCCGAATGGTGGAGAGGCGGTGCGCGATCACAACCACCGTCCGTCCGTGCATCAACCGGTCGATGGCCTGCTGCACCAGACGTTCAGATTCGGTGTCCAGACTGCTGGTGGCCTCATCAAGTATCAGGATCGGCGCGTCTTTCAACAGCGCGCGGGCCAGCGACAACCGTTGCCGTTGACCGCCGGAAAGGATCACACCGCGTTCGCCAATCAGGGTATCATACCCCTTTGAAAGCTTTGTAATAAATTCATGCGCATTGGCAGCTTTTGCCACTTTCTCCACCCGTTCCCGGTCAACATTTTCCAGGCCATAAGCAATATTGTTAAGCACAGTATCGTTAAACAGGATGACTTCCTGCGTCACCATTGCCATCTGCGCCCTCAGTGATGATTGTGTCAGCTTGCGCACATCATGACCATCAACCAGCACCGCACCGCCGGTCACATCCATGAAGCGCGGTAGCAAATTAACCAGCGAACTCTTGCCTGCGCCACTACGACCCACCAGCGCCACCACCTCGCCGGCATGAACATCAAAACTGACATCCGACAACACCTGTTTGTCTGTGCCAGCATATTGAAGCGCCACATGATCGAAACGGATATTTTTTGAAAAATCGGGAAGAGCGATGGCATCCGGTGCATCTTCAACCTCTACAGGTTCATCCAGAATATCGAACACGCGCTCGGATGCCGCCAGTCCCTGCTGAATTTCATTATTGGCGCGCGAAAGCCGCTTAACCGGTTCGTAAAGCATGATCAGCGCAGCCAGAAAAGACACCAGTGTACCCGCCGTGGTTGCACCGGATGCGACACGTAACCCGCCATACAGAAGAACACCGGCAATACCAAAGCCGGCCAGTAGCTCCATGATGGGGAAAGAGAGTGCCTGCGCGCGGAATATACGCATCTGATGATGCAGAAAATCACCCGTAAACCTGTGGAAGCGTCCACGCTCGTAATCCTCCATTCCGAATGCTTTCACCACACGAATACCACCCACAGTCTCCTCAACCAGACTGGTCAATTCCCCCATGGAAACCTGCCCGTCCGAACTCGCATGCCGCATCTTCCTGCCGAAACGGGCAATGGGGTAAATCACCAGAGGAAAGACCAGCATGGCAATCAGCGCCAGCGTCCAGTCCTGAAAAAATATCACGCCAAGCAAAAAGACGATGCTAACAGAATCCCGCATCAGGGCTGTCACGGAAGTGCTGACCGCCGCCTGCACCAATGTGACGTCGTAGCTAATACGCGCCAGTAACTCACCTGTCTTGCGATGTGCGAAAAAACCCAGTGACTGTCTGGTCAAATGGTCATAAATAAGGTTGCGCAGGTCATATATCACCTTCTGGCCGACATAACCCATCAGGTAAGCCTGCCCGTAATAGGCGCCACCCTTGACTACATACAAACCAATGACCAGAAGAGGAATCAGGTAGATCATATCCATGTTCTTTCCCGACAATGCTTCATCCAGCGCCGGTTTCAGCGCCCATGCCAGAGTCGCCGTTGTCGCACCCAAGATGACCATGCAAAACATGGCAATAGATACACGGATGCGGTAAGGACGTAAAAAGCCCAATAACCTGATATATATTGGCATGCTAGCGCTCCACGAAAAATCGAATCAAGATGCCGGCAAATGAGTCATTTCAATTTGTGCCCGCCGCTTCAGCGATGGCCGATTGAATGATGACAATCTGCCTTGCCGCCGCAGGAAAGACTCGCTGGCTTGCAACAATGCCATTGCCAGACGTTTCTGGTGTTTACTGCTGCGCAGCAGACGTTCCCGCTTTGGATTGGAGATGTAATCCAGTTCCACCAGCACACTGGGAATTTCCGGAGCGCCAAGCACCACAAACCGGGCATGTTTGGGAACGCTGTATTTGATAGGTCCGATACGCCGAATGTGCTTCAACATTTCACCCGCCAATAATTCAGCACTGTTCAGACTGTCGCGCTTGATAAGGTCCGCAAGAATACGGCTCACCAGTGGATCCCGGACTTCCCCGGGCCTGACCCCGCCAATGGCATCCGAGGAATTTTCCTTCCTGGCCAGCATCGCGGCCACATGATCCGATGCACCCTTTTCGGACAGGGTGTAAACACTGGCACCCGAAACATTGCGCTTCTTTACCGCGTCCGCATGAATACTAATCATAATATCCGCCTTGGCCTTGCGCGCCAGTCGCACACGCCGGCTCAGCGGAATGAAATAATCACCTTTGCGGATCAACACAGCCCGCATACCCGGCTGTGCATTGATCGCATGGGCCAGCCTTTTGGCTACCGCCAGCGTAACATCCTTTTCCCTGACGCGATGCGGGCCAATTGCACCGGGATCCTCACCACCATGCCCGGCATCCACCGCAATGATAATCTGCTTGCGGGCGCGCACTTGTGAAACGGTCACGGCGGCACGCATTTTCTTTTTCTGGCGCATCAAATCCACGACCAGACGGTAAGGCTTGCCATGCATGGGTTTGAGCAAAAAGGAGCGGGGCTGTACACTTTCTTTCACATCCATCACCAGCCGCAGCCCACCGTTTTTCTGTTTACCATAGCGAATAGCTGACAGCACTGGATCCTGCTTAATCAATCCTTCCAGCTTGGTACGCAGCGTAATCTTGCGCATGTCCACCACAATACGTTCCGGTGATTTAAGGCGGAATACCCGGTAATCCACCGGGCCATTCAAATCAAATACAACCCGCGTATGATCCGGAGCCGTCCACAAACGGGCATCCTGAATAGCCAATGATCCCGCCATGGCCAACCCGGAATATCCGGGAAATACCAGAAAAACAAACAGCAAGACAATAAAACGCGTCATTATTCTGGTGTGCATGTCCGTCATGCAAAGCCTCCGTTTTGCGAATTGTCACCAGATTTTTGTTGTTCAATCAACAATGCGGCCAACAACAATCCAATCAAAATCATTAATGGCTCCATAATGCGAACAATGATAAACGAATTCGAACCCAATGCATGAAATAATAATCCTCCGAAACCACACAGCGTCCCCAGCGCCACACCCCTGAGACTGGCATCGGACAAACTCCGGTGACATATCCTGAGCAACACCCATATACGGCGCAACAGCCACAGGAACAGAATCAGGCCGATAATCCCTGTTTCGGAAAGCACACGTGGATATTGCGCATCCATAAATCGACCCCCGGTTACGCCAACGCCCAGCAGTGGATGTTGGGGAATATCCCTGGTCAACACCGAGTTCCATGAACGTAGCCGCTCACTGGTGGATGTATCAATATGCACATCTCCCACTTTGATCTGACCGGCTTCTTCCGGCTGGGAAAAGGTATAGGCCACCCGATTGATGACATTTCCCGGCAGTACGAAAGGCAGCAGCGTTGCAGCAACCATGCAACCACCAATCAAAAGGCGTTTGTGCTGTGACAGAACGATGAAAAAACCCATCATCGCTACGAAAGCAAGATAGGATGATCGCGATTCCGTAAATGCGAATGGAACAATAATGACAACTAATAACCCGGCCCATCGCCAGCGCTTCATTTTGTCCGCCTCGTTAAGAAACAACCCCAGCGTCACTGCAAACATCAACACCAAATAACCACCAAAGGTATTTGGCTCACCAATATCCCCCTCAAAGGGTGCGGAAACCCGTTCTCCACCGGGAATTTGTGCAATACCCAGTACGCTGACAACAAAACATGTAAATAGCATCACCATGATATAGCGCTTGATGGCAGCCTCATCATGAATCTGGTTAATTATCATATAAAACAACACAAAATACTCGAGGTACTTCAATACGAAAAAGAAACCATACATGCCCACGCGCCCGGCATAAAATCCGGCAATAGTCGCCAACAATGTTGCCAGCCAGTACCATGCAATCGGCTGATTGATCGGCGTCTGGCGTACCGCACCCAACTCCTTGTTAACGGCCATGCGAAACAGCCATGTCAGGCAAATCACGGTCAGTAATAAATCATCCAGCCTGAGCGTGACTCCACGTGATGCCGTGGTCGGACCCGTTGGATCCGTACTGCCCCCAAACTGCAATTCCGGAGACAGCAAGGTCGACAGGATGAGTAGGTACAGCGTCAGTTCAACACTGGTAAAGGCAACCACCGCAACCATCAACCCGGCGCATACCAGCAATGCCACGCGCACCGAATCCGGTGCAATCAGATAGGCCGAATACAACAGGAGCGTTGTCGCCACCAGTGTCAATAACACGGCGGGAGGAAAAGGTACGCGAATCGTCAGCGCACTCACTGATTTCCACCTTTCTGTATACGTTTTTCATCCATGGGCTGGTAGCCCTGATTATAGGGCCGATTAAAGCCATCGCTGCACGCCCGTATGGCTACTACAAGCAGTGCCGTAAGGAGGGAAATACAAATTATGGCCAGAAAGCGCCGCCGTGTACGCTTTCTTCGCCGCATTCGATCCAGTTGGCGCTGCATCTAGCGCCCCGTCCCGAACACTAACTTCGCCCCTTGTGGCCCCGTACCCAATCGAGCGTATGTTTGCAACACTTGCGGAATATCTGGTGGACATGGGCATTCGCCCGATCCAGCCAGTTTCCACGCTCTTCGGCATGCTCGCCATAGGCATAAGCATAATACCTGTCCATTTTGTAATTGGCATAGTCTGATGACAGCTCACCGCGGACGCCATTCAGTACCACGCCCAGCACCTTGCCCCCCACGGATTCAACACCTGTTTTCACACGCTTCAGGGCACCCCGCACCACCGCTCCGATATGATAAACAAGCAATACGCCATCCACCTTGCCTGCCACAATTGTCGCATCCGTTGTATGCAATAACGGCGGCATATCCACGATCACCATGTCATATTCCGAACGCGCCTGCTCCAGAAGCTGGCCCATGGCGGGCGCTGCCAGAAGATCGGGTGGATTGGCGCTCTTGCGACCACAGGTGATGATATCCAGTTGGTCCAGCCCCGGTGTCATCAACACCTGGTCCACACCAAAATCACCGAGCAACACGTCGGAAATGTGCCGTACAGCATCCTGCCATGAAAGTTGTCCCAATAGATATTCGCTCAGACCCGGCTCCCGCTGCAACCCAAACGTCTTGTGCTGAAGCGGCTTGCGCATATCCGCATCAATCAACAACACACGCGCGCCCTGCTGCGCCACAACCGTGGCCAGATTGGCTGACACCGTGCTTTTCCCCTCTTTGATGGTCGCGCTGGTTACAAGAATCACGCGATGTTCACCTGACTGCGAAAACAGCAGGTTGGTGCGCATGCTGCGATAGGACTCGGCAATGGTAGATGGGGGCGCAAAGTGCGTAACCAGGCGTATCTGCCGCTCCAGTTCATGACCACTGGTTGCCAGTCCCTCCATACCGGAAAACAATTCCACGGCTTCGTCATGTGCCAGATGCGGGACGAAACCAATAACCGGCACATCAAGGAAGCTTTCCACCTCTTCAATGGTGCCCACGGAAGTATCCATGGCCTCCAGCACAAGCGAAATAATCAACCCCAGAACAAGACCGAGAATAAACCCTGCAATGGCAGTCTGACGGGTACGTACCGGATTAATGCGGATTTGCGAGATGAACGCCGGACGCAGCAGACTAACTTCTTCAATCTTCTCCGCTTCCTTGATCAGCACTTCCTGATATTTCTTCTCCAGCAGGTTGAACAGATCCTCATTGGTACCAACAGCACGTTCCAGACGGCGTAATTCCAGCGCCTGTTCCGGTACCCCCTGATACTTCTGTTCGGCGGCTTCAATACTCTTTTGCAAATCGGCCATACGCTGCCGGGTCAAGTCGACCTGCTTGGCCAGTTCATCCACCATACTGGAGAGAATATCATTGGCCTGCAAACGCAATTCCCGGATTTGGGGATGCTCATCGGTGAAGTTGGTTGAAAGCTCCGTGCGCTTCAGCGCCATTTCCACCAACCGCTTGTTCAACTCATCAAAATACTGGCTAACCGTGCCTGAAACCGTGACCGCCTTATAGTCCCAGCGCCCCCGCTGAACCCGTTCCCTGAGTTGTGACAGGGCGAAGCGAAGATCATTCAGATGCCCCGATTGATGGCGGTATTCCTGCTCAAGATCCGCCACCACCTTACCCATCACTTCGGAGCCCTGGCCTGCGCTTGAAAGGTTATTTTTCTCACGGTAATCCCGTACGGTCTCCTCAGCCTGCCTCAGGCGATCCCCCACCACCACAAGCTGCTGCTGAATGAATCGTTTGGCTTCGAAGACACGTTTGTTCTTCTCCTCGATATTAAAGGTACGGAATTCCTCGGCCACGGTCTGAGCCAGATCACGTGCAAATTCCGCACTGGATGAGGTCGTCCTGATGGTAATAATACCGCTGGATCCTTCCTGTTCGGCATCCACATCATCCTTGAGATCAAGCACCTCGCCCATGTAAGACGGATTGATGCGAATATCAGCACTCGTCAGATTCTTCGGAATTAAACCCAGACGCTTGGCGACCCTTTCCATCAGAGCATACGATTTCACCAGCGAAAGCTGTGTGCTCATATCATCCACGGAACTGAATGTAAGGTTTTGCAACAACAATCCAGTCATGTCGGTGGATTGCGTTATCTTCACCGCGGCGTTGGAAGCATACAGGGGCGGCGGCTGATTCATCCATGTAAACAGCCAGCTAAATGCACCCAGCGAAAAAGCACAAAACAGAATCACCCAGCGCCGGCGGAGGATGATTTGCCAATATTCCTCCAAATTGAGTTCGTAGCCGCTGACTGCCGCCTGTGTCACCAGTTCCTCCCCGCGATGGCTACCCGCTGATTGCTGTTCATATCAAGCCCGGAAAACATCATGGCGTCCTCTGGACAATGTCCTTGATGAGATATAACTCATAGGCAAGATTAACCGGCTTGAATAAAAGAAGATCCAGCGACGGCGAAATATCTTTGATATACTCGTTCCAGTTGCCAATGGGACTGCGCGGTATAATGATGACATCCTTATCTTGCAGGGCCAGATTCTGTGTCAAGTCTCCCTGTTCCAGCAACCGCTTGAAATTGACTGCCAGAATCAACGGTCTGTCCCGGTCCGCCCGAATCACCCGAATGTCGGGATAATAAGGATGATCGCCAAAACCACCGCCTTTCGAAACCGCATCCAGCAAACGAATATCGCCGCTGAACTCCACAATCCCCGGTTTCTTTACCGCTCCCAACACATATACCCGCCGCTTGGACTGCGCCAGTGATGGAATAAAAATCGTATCACCATCGTCAATAATGGCATTCTCCCGCCAGTCTGCCTGTTTGATAGCGCGGTTCAGATTCAGCAGAATCGTTTTGCCGTTGCGGATAATCTGCACCTTGGTCAAATCAGCATCCTTGGCCGGTCCACCCGCCCGCGACAGAAATTCCACCAGGCTTTCCTTACCCTTGAGAAAGTAGGTTCCCGGCCCCGTCGGCTGGCGTAAAAGACTCTGCACCTGGCCAAAAATGGTGGTGGTTTTGCTGCGCGCCTTGAGTACGCGCACATCCACCCTTGGATGGCGCACAAAGCGCTTCTGTGACTGCGTCATAAACGCATCAATTTCACGTGGCGTCATACCTTCCACATGCACCGCCTCGAAAAAGGGCATGGATACCGTGCCATTGACCTGCACCACCACCTTGTACTCTTCACCCTTACCTCCTCCCTGCCACAGGGTAATGGAAAGTTCATCTCCGGGCCCAACCCGATATTCCGGTATGCCATCAAGTATCTTGAAGGTCTTGTTTTCACGCACGTGGAACAGGTCGCCATGGCTGGGTTTCCCCGCCGTGGGCGGAATGCGCACGGAACGCAGCGGATAAGCCTGCACCAGCACGCGCCGATTCAGACGCAGGGCTTCCTCGCTTGATCCGGGAGGCAATGGTTCCTTGTCTCCCAATGCCTCGGTCGTAATTTGTTTCTCCGGAATCCCGTGCCCGCGTAATATGGCTGCCACCGATTCCGCACGGGCTCTGGAAAGAGCCTTGTTATTGGGGAATGCCTCGGTGTGAACAGGTCGAATATCCGCTCTGCCACGAATTCGGAAATACATGGCTTTGAGTGCTCCGCCCAAACCGGTCAGCCAGGCATCCAGAGCCTGGCCGTTGCCTGCTTCCATATGTGCTGACTCAGTATCAAAATACAAACGCAATGCTTCACCAATCGGCTGGCCCACAAAACGTTGAGCGGGCAATGGCTTCGATTTGGAAACCGACCACACCTCCACTGCACCATCAGCACGGACGGCGGCAACATCCAGCACTCCCTTACCGTAAACATCCCCCAGGTCCACATCAGTGTATACGCCACGATCCGGCAACCGGCCAGTCAAAGTATCAAACTCTCCACCACTGAACACACCGCCGGACCATTGCCAAAGCCCCAGTCCCCGTCCGTCTCTGGAAGCCGCCACCAGTTCGCGCCGCCCATTCCCATCCAGATCGCCCACGCGCAGCGTCCCCCATGTGCCCTTGTCAGTAATTTTCTGTTTGTCCCAGTTGTTCCGGTTGCCCAGCCACAGATTAATCCCCTGCTGATACAGTCCGGCGACAATGTCCGGTCTCCCATCACCATTCACATCTGCCACGGTAACCGATTCAGCATCACTTTCGGCAGGAAGGAATTTAGGCTCCCAGCGAGCTGAACCATCGCCATACCAGATTTGCACGCCCCCCACCCCTTGCCAGAACCCGTTCGACAAACCTTGGGCGCCAAATCCGCTGCGACGGGAAGCAACAATATCAATGTGTCCATCCGCATTCACATCTGCCACCGCCATATCCGTGAATATACCTTCTACTATCGGTCCGATGTCGGGAACCCAGCCGCCGCGGCCATTATTCAACCACACATAAATGCCACCTTCCGCTTCGGAATCCACCCGTGCCGCAACAACATCGGGCCAGCCATCTTCATTGACGTCGGTAAGTGCAACATCACGAAATTCACCGCTTTCCGTAGGTGCGGATTGCAAATGCCAGTCACCCCCGGCATCAAGCTTCCATATCTGCAGACCTTTCTGGCCCCCCTGCCCTCCGATGAGTTCTTCAAGGCTGCCATCACCATCCAGATCGGCCACAGCAAAAGCACGGGGTTCCATACTGGTTCCCGGCCCAGCCTGGGTGCGCCAATGGCCTTTGCCATCGCCCCAGTCAATACGATAGCCCGAAGCAGGTTTACGCCCGCCGATCAGTAAGTCCACATGTCCATCCTGATTCAAATCGGTAAAACGCGCGGCAAATGACTTTTGCACGCGTTGTGGGCCAATATTATGCATGGAGTAATCAGGAACGGGTTTGGATAAATCGCTCATCCGCATGGTGGGCTCGGGAACTGTGGTCCGGCAGGCAGCGACCCCAAGCGCACACGCTATCCATAGCGTGGTCAGTGCATATCTGCCTGTGCCCCTGTTCACGAGCATAAATAATCCAGATTTTTCCTTCGTTGTCAATATGTTATCGACATTATTCAAGAATAAGCCTGAACCATGCACGCTTTTCCCTTTGAAAGATTAGGAAAAATTATAATAGTGTTAGAGCTTGACTTTTATCCGTCTTTTCATGGATGATACCACCTAAGGTGGACAAAAATGTATCTTGAACATTGGCGCTTGAAACATTTTCCCTTCGAGAATGTGCCCGACCCCGGTTACTTTTTTGAGTCGGATGTTCATCATATGGTGGTTGACGATTTAACGGATGCCATCATGCGCCGTAAAGGTGCAATCATGCTCACCGGGGACATCGGTTGCGGTAAAACCACCATTACCCAGCGTGTGTTGCTGTCCCTTCCGGAAAAACGCTTTGATATCGCCTTTATCACCTATCCCTGCCTTTCTCCCGTAGAAATGCTGCGGGAGATTAACCAGCAGCTTGGTCTGGATTCGGAAAGCACGGACAAAAGTGTTCTGCTGCACACCTTGCAGCAACATCTGGCCGATAACGCCGCATCCAACCGCGATACGCTCATTTGTATTGATGAGGCGCAAAGTATTCCTTCGCTTGATACATTCGAGGAACTGCGCCTGCTGCTGAATTTTCAACTTGCCAGCCGTTTTCTGCTTACACTGGTGTTCGTGGGACAACCCGAACTGCAGCGGAAAATTGTTAAACTGCCTCAGTTGCGCCAACGCATCGCCTTGCATCTGCACCTGGGGCCGCTATCGGTACAGGATACAACCCGTTATGTGCTGTACCGTTTGCGTGTAGCGGGCAGCGATCGTGCCATGTTGACCCGCCAGGCGGTGGATTTTATGTACCGGCATACCGGCGGCGTGCCTCGCCGCATCAACCATCTGGCGGACCGCTGCCTGCTGCTCGGCATGCGCAAGGGCGCATCCTTGCTGGATTCCCGTCTGGTTTCAGAAACTATGGAACGGTACCCCTGCTAATGCCCAAATACATTGACCTGCTTCGTTCCCACCATCCACAGCAGGATTCCTCCACCACACCGGGAAAAGAAACCGATGAACACGCGCTCGTGGATGAAGAGACCAGTTGCGCAGGTTCCAACGCTCTACCACCCGATGATGCTGCCAACCAACTCGTGGAAGAAGCCGCGGATGACCAGGATATTGAAGAAACGGCGGCTGCCCATGCGTCCCTGGACGGGACAAACACAAGCGAAGACGACAAACAGTGGCTCGATCAGTGCGTTGATCACGTTCTGACACTTTTCAGGGCGGCAGCCAAACACAAGCCCGGCAAGATCACCCCCCTTTCAAAACATATCACATCCCTGCTTGCTTCCCTGGCCAGGCAACCGGAAAGAATCACGAATCTGGAACTGGCTGTCAGTAGTGAAACTATGAAAATCCGCGAAGCCGATGCCGACCTTGGCGATCTTATTGAAAAATCAGTCATGATGATGCTCTATGGCATCAAAATGGGGCTTCAGCTTCAATTTAATGACGATGAACTGCGCGCGCTCGTATTGGCAGGCATGTTGCATCATATCGGCATGGCACAAATTTCCGCCGATATACGTCACAAAAAAAAGATGCTCGGAAGCAAGGAACGCGATCAGATTCGCGCAGCACCCGCACAGAGCACGGAATATCTGCAACAATGTGGCATCCGTGATGAGCGTATCCTGACCGCTGCATCGCAGGCACAGGAGCGGTTTGACGGATCGGGCCCGGCAGGCTTGCGGGAAAATGACATCAGCCGCACCGCCCGCATTATCGGGCTGCTTTCGATGTTTGAAGCACTGATTCATTACCGCGCCTATCGCAAACGTCTGCTTCCCCGCGATGCTATCCGGGAGCTTCTTATTCACCACAAGAGCGCTTTTGATCCGGCGTTCCTGAAGTGCCTGATTGATGCCATCTCGCTCTATCCGGTTGGCTCCTACGTCCAGCTCAATTCAGGCGATATTGGTCAGGTCATCCGTGTTCATCGCCGTCTGCCGCTGCGTCCAACCGTACATTTGTCCATGGACCGTCACGGTAACGGTATTATTCCGCGTGATGTCAATATGCAAACCCAGCCAACCCTTATGGTGGAACATTGCATGTACCCGGAAGATGTGGTCGAGATCAGCCAGCAAGGGCAACGTGCCCGCTCAGCCTGACTTAAGCCATTGTAACATGGAAAACTACAAGGATAACTCGAATACAGAGGCAGTGTATGCTGATTTGGTGCGCCTCTACCCCAAGGATACACGTTACATCCGCCGCTATGCTGAAACACTGATCGCCAATGGAAGAATCACCACAGCCACGGAGATTCTCCACCAACTGCATGACATACTGATTGAATCCGGTGAGAGAAATCAGGCGGCCCAACTTGCCAGGGAATTCCCCCAGATTGGCCGGATCGTCAAAGAAGAAACGGAGGATAGCACTGAAAACTACCCTTTCCTGAATTTTGCCACACAAGGCCTGGCCGGAAAAATATGGACGGTTACGCACCAACGCACCCTCAAGGAAGGAAAGCACCTGTTCCGGCGCGGTGATCCGGGAGACTCCATGTATGTCGTACTTAAAGGAGAATTAGCCGTTTACGTACCCGATGACTCAGGCAAGCTGGTACTGCTCAATCTGATCACCCATGGCAATGTCGTTGGTGAAGGCGCTCTGCTGAATCCCAGTCCGCGCGGCGCGGATGTGGTGGCCAACAAGGACAGTACAGTTGTTGAACTCCCGCGAAAAAAAGTGTTGTCCTATCTGCTGGAAAATCCGGATGTGGAAGCGGCCCTGATACTGGAAAATGAACAACGGCATATGGTAAGCCTGCTGTCGCGCAACACCATATTGCAGCACATTCCGATGGACATGCGCCATTTCCTTGGAAAACAGGCGGAGATTGCCCATTACAGCGCCGGCACGGTCATTCACAAGGGGGGGGATGAACTCGATTCGGTTGATATAATGACCAAAGGGAAAGCGCATTACGTGTTCACCGCCAAATCCGGCAACAGGACGTCACTGCATGAACTCCCCATCGGCCAATTGATTGGAGACATGTCCGTGCTGCGAAACGATACCTCGGCAAAGCGTAAAATAGGCTGCCCGGCGGATATTGTCGCGATAGAAGATACCATCATGGCGCATATACCGTTTTCCGCATTTAAGAATGTAGTGGAAGCCTATCCGCCCTTACGGGAATCCCTGTTCAAAACCGCCGAAATCCAAATGTCCAAAATCATGCGCAAGGTTGCCCAGGTGGCTGGGCACAATAAATGAAACTTATCATTTGATGACTTCGTAAGAAATCATCAAAGCGCCCATGGACGGGTATGCAAACCAATGGTTTGCACCGCAAGTTGTTGATTTGTAAGGAAAGTGAAAATCGTACTTTTCACTTTCCGTGGAGTAAAAAGGCCATGGACGGCCTTTTTACGACTTCATCATTGTGTAGCCGGAGATTTCATGGAAACCGATTC
>CAZEMN010000009.1:24795-32454 GCA_964513335.1 uncultured Zetaproteobacteria bacterium
CGGCCTTTTTACGACTTCATCATTGTGTAGCCGGAGATTTCATGGAAACCGATTCCAGAAATACAGCATTACTGGAACATAAAGCATCCTTATACGAACAGCTTGTCCATATTTATCCGAATGACCCCCGCTGCCTGAAACGATATGCGGAAATCATGTTTCAGCTTGGCCGTACATTGCAGGGAAATCGTGCCATGGAACGGCTGCAGCAACTGGTACAGAAATCAGGAGATACAGTTCAGGCTCAGGCGCTAACCGAGCTTCGCCGGGAAATTGATGAAAACACTCAATCTCCTCACGCCGCATCGCTGTTTCACTTCTCCAACGGCAAAGCCATGCAGACGTTACTGATCCATGCCAAACGCAGGAAAATCAAAGAAGGTGAATACTATATCCGGCAAGGCTCATCCGGTGAGGACATGGCCATCATTCTTGATGGAGAAATGGCGGTCATGGCGAATTTTAGTGGTAAGAAACAAGCCATGCTGATCCATGTGCTCGGTGAGGGAGATATCGTAGGAGAGATGGCTTTTCTAAGCGGATCAGAGCGCTGTGCCGATGTCCTGGCCAATAAGGACACGGTACTCATGGAGTTATCACGCAAGCAAATACTGAGGTGCCTGCTGGAATACCCGGAAGTAGAAGAAGCCTTACACAGGGAAACCGCCATACGCAAGCATATCATTACCCTGAGTCGTAACCCGGCACTGGCAAAGCTACCTCACGACCTGCGGCGCTGGCTGGCAGAAGCCGCTGAAACACGCCGTTATCCTGCCTTCAAGGTAGTCTGGCGGGCTGGACAAAAACCGGATGTAGTAGGTATCATATCATCCGGCCTGATTCGTATCGTTGCAGAGGATGCTCAGGGCAACAGTCATATTCTTGAACCGGTTAAGCCGGGTGATCTCATGGGGGAAATCACTGCAGTGCGCGACGAACCCATTATGGCCGATATGGTAGCGGTTACCGATACGGATATTTTGACTATTCCGTTGCAAATCTTTCGGGATGTTATGCATATTCATCCCCCACTCAGGGAAGCGTTACTCAAACAGGCGGCGGAACGTATTACCAGTACCATGGCATTGATACGGAGCCATGGTGCATCATCATAATCCACCTGTCGGCTGGCATATCCTGGTATACTTACAAAATCCCGCAGAAGATGCGGACACCTGCTCCTCTTCAAACAAAAAAGCCTGCCGGAAGGCAGGCCGTAAAGCTCAAATCCGAGAATTTCTAGGTGGAAATATTCTTAACCTGCGCCGTCAAACGTGAAACACGACGGGAAGCCTGGCTACGATGGATAATGCCCTTCTGGCCTGCACGATCAATCAGGGGAACTGCACCCTTCAATGCCGCACCGGCAGCATCCGCATCGCCTGCGTCCACAGCTGCGAGGACACCTTTGATTGCGGTACGCATTTCGCTCTTGCGCGCACGATTTCTTATGCGGCGTTTATTATTCTGACGAGCCCGCTTTTCCGCGGATGCATGGTTGGCCAATGTTTTCTCCTTAAGCAGCACCAGATATTCCGGTTGCGCCACCCTTTATTCAGGGCGGGGAAATGTACGCATAAGGCACGCCTTGTCAACACATTTTGGTTCTATCCCTATAACTCGCAGATGCTGCCCACAGCCTTACCAACCCCTTAATAAAACCATATGCGGCTTTACTAATGTCCTGGTTAGTAAAATCAGGCTAACATGCGCACATGGCAAAAACATCCTTGTCCAATACCCGCAATACCATATTTGTCTGTCAGTCCTGTGGTGCTGAACATCGCAAATGGATAGGGCAATGCCCGGATTGCCGGGCATGGAACAGCATTACGGAGCAGCAAATAACGCCAGCCTCCATGCGGAGCGGAAAAGCTGTGCCGCTTGTTGTTATGCCGATTACGGAAATTGACAGTAGCAAATCTCCCCGGCGTTCCTCGGGCTTGCATGAACTGGATCGGGTGCTGGGTGGTGGATTCGTCCCCGGTTCGGCTGTGCTGATCGGCGGCGACCCCGGCATTGGCAAGTCCACGCTGTTGTTACAGGCATCCCGTCATCTGGCCGAACAGGGTAACGTGCTTTATGTCACCGGCGAGGAATCACCCCAACAGGTCAGGCTACGCGGTGAACGCATTGGAGCGGAACATGATGCAATCCACCTGGCCGCAAGTAATGATCTGGAAGCGATTCTGGCCACGATTGATCAGCTTAAACCCTCAACCGTCATCATTGATTCCATTCAGACCACGGTGACATCACGATTAACCAGCGCTCCCGGAACCGTAGCGCAAGTGCGTGATTGCGCCGCTGGCCTGATCCAAAGCGCCAAACAGAAGGGGCATGCACTGGTGCTCGCCGGCCATGTCACCAAGGACGGCTCCATTGCCGGTCCCCGGGTGCTGGAACACATGGTTGATGCCGTGTTGTATTTCGAGGGCGATCGGGGACATGCGCATCGCATTCTCCGCGCCGTAAAAAACCGCTTCGGCCCGGCGGGTGAAATCGGAGTGTTCGAAATGACCGATGCAGGGTTAATCGGCATTCGCGATGCTTCGAAAATCTTTCTGGCTGAACGCGCCGTAGATGTGCCGGGTTCCGTCATTCTGGCCTGTATGGAGGGAACACGTCCGCTGCTGGTGGAAGTGCAGGCGCTGGTCGCTCCCACCGTCTATGCCACACCCAAACGCAGCGCCGTGGGCCTGGATACAGGCAGGGTGTCCATGCTCGCTGCCGTACTGGAGCGGCGCATCGGATTGCCTCTGGGGCAACAGGATGTGTATGTCAATGTGGTAGGTGGCGCGAGAATCCTCGAACCGGCAGCAGATCTTGCCGTCATGCTGGCGATTATCTCTGCCTATCAGGAGCGCCCCATGCCCGCAGATATGGCGACATTCGGTGAGGTCGGCCTGACAGGAGAAATAAGACCCGTCGGTCAACCCGAGGCTCGCGTCAAGGAGGCGGCCAACCTGGGATTCTCACAACTGCTCCTACCGAAAGAAAATCATGCAAGGGTGCGGGAAGCGGATATCGCTGTTACACTCGCGCCGAAATCGAAGGCCCGCGCACAATATCATCCAGTGCGCAATATGGCCGAAGCTGCGCAGGCGGGGTTGGCTTGAATGGTAACTGCTCAGATGCCCTGGGTTTTGTTTCATGGCAAGGCGCGAGAAGTGCAGAACCGGAGCATATTTATATATGTGATACTCGGCGTCCATGCCTCGCACCGCTTCGCGACGCCCTACGGGCGTCCAATGCTTTCCATCCATGGAGCATTGTGAGGATTCGAGCATCGCAGCAACGCCGCCATGGATCAAAAGACGGGGCAGGTGAACTGTTACCATGAGTTTATTCGACTATCTGTTGATAGCCATCGCCGGTCTCTCCATGGTGTTATCCCTGTGGCGAGGTTTTGTGCGTGAGATTATCTCGCTGATCGGTCTGGTGGCCGCATTTTTTGCCGCCAGTCGTGCTTCCGGCATGGCAGCGAATCTAATGAATGGCTGGATACCCAATACCACAGTAGCCAATATCGCTGGATTTACCCTTGTTTTTGTTGCCGTCATGGTCGTTGTGGCGCTCGTTGGCGCACTCATCCGCAAGCTGGTGGACATGGCCGATCTTACGGCAACCGACCGTACACTGGGCATGTTTTTCGGCCTTGCCCGTGGATTGTTGCTCATTGGACTATTTTTTCTCATCTATACTTCCTATGCTAAGCTGGACAAGCCATGGATGAAAAAGAGTATGCTGACACCTTATGCCATTAAAATGGGGGATTTTCTGGGCAAAGCCATTCCCGAGGGCTACCCCTTCTCGCGACAGGGGGACGGTGAACCGAACGTGCCAAAAGTGCCAACCATCAACATCCCGGACAAAGACAAAGAGGCCATAAAATCCATTATCCGGAAGAGCATGCAATGACTTGCCCTGAACTATTCATGAATCACCGTGATGATTGCGCCGGGCCTTTGTTCGCAGCGGATTCGGAGGAAGAAGTACGTAGCCGCGCATACGGACGACCGACGAGGGATTCGTTGCGAACAAGGGCGCGGCAGTATTTATGAATAATTCAGGGCATCAGTTTCGTGACGATCATTTTCATGACGAATGCGGCGTATTTGGTGTATTCGATCATCCGGAAGCCGCCAATCTCACCTATCTCGGGCTGTATGCGCAACAGCATCGTGGTCAGGAATCGGCTGGTATCGTCTGCACCGATGGTCACAATTTCGACAGCCATCGCGGCATGGGACTGGTCGCGGATGTATTCCAGGAATCGGACATCAAGAATCTCGCCGGCCACCGCTGCATCGGTCATGTACGTTATTCTACTTCGGGAGAATCCGGTTTGCGCAATTGCCAGCCGTTTTCATTTGAATATGCGCATGGCGGTATTGCTATGTGCCACAACGGCAATATCGTTAATGCCCCCGAATTACGCCGGAAACTGGAAAAACAGGGCTCGATTTTCCAATCCACCTCCGATACCGAGGTGTTGATCCATCTGGTGGCTAAAAGTAAGGCAACCACCATGAAAGAACGTCTGGCTGAAGCCGCCCGGCAGCTCAGGGGCGGGTTCTCGTTGCTGGTACTGGTTGAAAAGCGTCTGGTTGGCCTGCGCGACCGCAATGGCATCCGTCCGCTGGTGTTGGGCAAACTGGACGGGTCATGGGTGCTCTCCTCGGAAACCTGCGCCTTTGATCTGATTGGTGCCGAGTTTGTACGTGACGTCGAGCCTGGCGAAATGGTTGTCATTGAAGAAAACAGTATTGAAAGCCTGTATCCATTCCAGTCGAGCGACCCCAAATTCTGTGTCTTCGAATATGTGTATTTCGCCCGCCCGGATTCAACGCTGGAAGGCATCAATGTGTACAAAGCACGCTACCGGATTGGCATGGAGCTGGCCAAAGAAGCATTCGTAGATGCAGACATTGTGGTTCCAGTCCCGGATTCCGGCACGCCGCCCGCCATGGGTTATGCGGAACAGTCGGGACTGCCTTTCCAGATGGGTTTGATACGCAATCATTATGTGGGCCGTACATTTATTGAACCACAACAATCCATTCGCAATTTTGGCGTGAAACTGAAACTCAACCCCAACCGGGACCTCATCAAAGGCAAGCGCGTGGTGCTGGTGGACGATTCCATTGTGCGTGGCACCACCAGCCGCAAGCTGGTGGAAATGGTGCGCAAAGCAGGTGCGAAAGAAGTGCATATGCGTATCTCCAGCCCGCCGACCCGTCATTCATGTTTTTACGGTATTGATACTCCGGATTCGGATAAACTGATGGCCAATCAAATGAATGTCGATGAAATGTGCAGCGCCATTGGCGCCGACTCCCTCGACTTTGTCTCCTTCGAAGGCTTGTACCGCGCAGTGGGTAAGCCACAACATTTACATTGCGACGCGTGTTTTTCTGGCAATTACCCTGTACCCATTGAAGGCCCTCGCTCGCCACAACTTTCACTGCTACATTTTGTCAACCGCGGGGGGTGACCAAATGTGCCCACGCATCGTTCTGTTGTGTGGCATGCTGGGCATCACCAAGTGTTTGGGGTGGGAATATTTCAAGGGAGTTCGCCCCATGCTGGAAAGTATGGGATTTGATGTTGTGGTTCCGCGCCTTCCATGGGGGCAAAACATTAAACGCCGCGCAGGATTTCTTGCCGATCAATTAAAACACGAATCAGGACCATTCCATCTGATTGCCCATTCCATGGGGGGAGTGGATGCCCGTTATTATATCACCCATCTTGGCGGGCATAAAAAAGTGGCCAGTCTGACCTCTTTGGCCACACCTCACCGGGGTTCAACCGCTGCCGATTATGAGATGCAAACATGGCATTCGCTCTACCGCCATCTACCGGCCATCGTGGATTTGACCCGGGCGGCCATGCAGCAATTCAATAATCGCACACCGGATCACAGAGACGTGATCTACCGCGGCTATTCCGCGGCGCGGCGCATCAATGAGCAGCCCTGGCTCACACGCCGCTTTGGGCGACTGATTGCAGAAGTTGAGGGCGAAAACGATTCACAGGTATCTGTCGCCTCGGCCCAGTGGGGAGAGCATCCGGGCACACTGGAAGCTGACCATTTCGAGTTGATTGGTCTGAATATCTGGCTGAATCCATTTTCACGAAGACCACGCTTTGATCACCTGCCCGTCTATCGGGATATTGCCGCATGGATTAATCAATACGAAGCATCCTTAGCCCGGACTATTCATGAATCGCCGTGATGATTGTGCAGGATATTTGTTCGCAACGGATTCCGAGGAAAGAGGCCGTAGCCATGCATACGGACGACCGACGAGGAATTCGTTACGGACAAAGAACCAAGCAAGGGCGCGGCAGCATTTATGAATAGTCCGGGTTAGCATGAGTATGCTGTATTTCGCCTATGGCTCCAATATGTGCTCAACGCGCATGCGCAAGCGCGCACCATCTGCTGTGGTGATTGGAACAGCCTGTCTTAAGCATCATCACGTTGTGTGCAACAAACTGGGACAGGACGGTACAGCAAAGGCAAATATCGTCCCACGGCGGGATGCCTCTACCTATGGCGTATTGTACGGAATCAGTGCAAATGAAATAAAGCTTTTGGATACGGAAGAAACAGGATACCGGAGGGTTGAAAAAATACTCCTGAACCATCTCAATCAGGAAGTGCATGCCCAAACCTATGTCGCTTTCCGGCTCACGCACCAGCCTGTAACCACCGATTGGTACAAATCTCTTATCATTCGGGGTGCAACCGAGCATGGCCTGCCGGATGACTACATTCGCACGCTTGAGCGCCTTCCGGCAAATGATCAGACCTTGAAACCTGATGCGTGAAATTATCAATATTGAAACAACCCTGTGCGAACAACTGGTGGATATTACAGCGCAGGTACAGGAAACACTGCGTACGAGTGGGGTGCAAAACGGTATTATCTCAGTCTATGCGCAGGGAGCGACCGCAGCTATCATGATCCAGGAAAACTGGGATGAAAGCGTGCAAACGGATGTTATCCACCTGCTACAAAAATTGATCCCGAAAGGGGTATGGCTGCATGATCAACAAGACGGCAATGGAGATGCGCATCTCAAAGCCGGACTGGTTGGTCCTTCGGAAACCATCCCTGTCATGGATGGCCAACTCGGGCTTTCCCGCTGGCAGAATATCTTCTTCTGCGAGTTCGATGGCCCACGGCGCCAACGCAGCATTGTTTGTACTATCATCCAGGACACATAAGGAGTACTGCATGTTTGTTACCATGAACCGCTTTACCATTGATCCCGAGCACTGGGAAGATTTTGAGAACCGCTTCAAACAACGCGCCGGGCTGGTGGACGGTGAACCCGGTTTTATCCGCAATGCCGTATTGCGCCCTGCCGAAGATAGCGGCAGGCAGCATATCGTGATGACCCTGTGGGAATCCCGCGATGCGTTTCTGGCGTGGACGAAATCGGAATCCTTTAAAAAAGCCCATGCCAGGGCTGGGCAGACGCCGAAGGAGTGGTTCGCCGCCCCAACAAAACTGGAAATATTTGAAGCCGTAACCGATACTTCCAATTGAGGGGGGGGGATATCTCACCCCGGATAGCTACAACTCCCCCATCGGATGAATAAACCCATCTACAACAGTAGAAATTTCAGTAAGGCCTTAGACA
>CAZEMN010000010.1:0-27690 GCA_964513335.1 uncultured Zetaproteobacteria bacterium
ACTGAACACCATGCAGCTACTTTTCAGGCTCATTTATGGATTGGAAAATACTGGCTGGGGAGGATCATGCGCCTATTCATTCCCGGAACTATTGGGTGCGAACGTGAACGCATCAGCGTGAATGTCCTGACTCGATACGCCCGCCAGAAAACATTTCTTGCGCATTGCTTCCACCATGGGCGGATCCCCGCACAGAAATGCGCGGCTTTTGTATATATATTCCCGAGCACCCTGTACGACCAGATCATCAATGGATCCGCGCATACCGTCCTGGGGTGGATCGCCATACAGCACACAGGGAATATAACCCACATTCACATGCCGGGAGGCCAATTCCCTGAGTTCGTCCAACATATATAAACCCTCGGCAGCAAGGCTGCCATGAAACAGGAAAATCCGTCCCGAATGTCCAAATGAAAGCGCATGTCGAATGATTCCGTATAGTGGCGCCAATCCCGTACCGGTACCGGCGAGGATGAGATTCTGATCCGAATTGCCCGGCACATAGAAACAATCTCCCGCCGGGCCAAAAAATTCAACTTCAGTCCCTGCTTCAAGCGAGTCACAAATCCATGTGCTCATGGCGCCTTCGGGCACCTTCTTCACATGCAATTCCAGCACATCATCTTCCACAACGCTGGCCAGCGAATAACTCCGGACAAGCCCATCCTCCGGCCTGACCAGATTAATAAACTGTCCCGGAATATAGTTGAAGCCTTCACAGGACAAACGTAAGCGAACAATGCTTTCATTCATCCATGACTTGGACTGAACCACAGCTGTGTATTTTTTTGATACGCTCGCCATGGAAATTTCAAGATCACTCTCCGGTCTGCAAATACAGGGCAGAAAATAACCCTGAACCTTTAACGTATCCTTGAGTCCCTGCTGACTTTCTTCCGGCGGCGTTTCCTCTACAACTCGCATCATACACGTCTGGCAGGAACCACTACGACAGGAAGATGGCAGCAAGACACCATGCCGGGTCAGTTCATCCAGAACTGTTTCCCCGGGATTACACTCATAAGTTTTACCTTCAAAAGTAATTGCAGGCATGCCTCAATACTCCAGATAAGAATGGAAGCGGGATTTTGTGCGAGGACAGCGTAAAATCCCATTATCTAGGGCCTGTTCACATAAAATCCAAGCATAGCGACATGGTCATTTTTGGATTGCTGCAAGGCATTTCGGGCAGCAGCGCTACGTTTGGATTTTATGTGAACAGGCCCAAGTTTCCGCTTATGCGGAATCAGCGATCAAGTACGTCGTCGCGCGTGGTTTCGGCCGTATCAATCACTGTCTGGATCATGCCTTCACCCACACCCAGTTGCGCCAGTGTGGCACGAAGATGCGCCAGAACATGCTCGAAATGCGTATCGTCCAGCCCCCTTTTTACCAGATGCTTGTGTCCTTCACGCATATCCCTGCCGGTGTATTCATTCGGCCCGCCAAACACCATCGTCAAAAAAGCCTTTTGCTTGGCCGCCTGTTTTTCCATGTCCACGCCTTCAAAGAAAGGGGTGACATAGGCATCGGCCAGAACACGGCGATAGAAGATATCTACAGCAGCATCAATGGCTGCCGCACCACCCAACTGATCGTACACCGTTGCCTCAGCCTGACCGCCACCGGATGTCTGACCAAGTTTGCTACGGGCGCTATCCGCAACATTGGACAGGAGCAGGGAAATCACCACGCCAAAGACCACAAACAGGACAAAGGCGAATAAAAAAGTTTCTACATGCATTTGATGACCCCCCTTTAGCGATCGAGCACGTCGTCGCGTGTCGATTCGGCAACATCAATCACTGTCTTGATCAAAGCACTATCCACACCCAACTCCGCCAATGTGGAGCGCAGATGTGCCAGAACATGCTCAAAATGCGCATCGTTCAGACCCATTTCATGCACCAGATATTTGTGGGCCTCACGCATATCCTTGCCCGTGTATTCATTCGGACCCCCAGTCACCATGGTGAGAAACGCCTTCTGCTTGGCAGCCTGTTTCTCCATATCTATACCTTCGAAAAAACGTGCAATGTATGCATCGCCCAATACCCGGCGATAAAATATATCGACTGCCGCGTTAATTGCGGCTTCGCCGCCCAATTGCTCATAGACTGTACTCATGGATACCCTCCAGATTCAGAATTTCATTGTACAATACACCTATATGGTATATTAACATCCATATTTACATGGTGTTCTGGGCGCGTCAAGCCCTTTGTCGGAAAGGGGGGGGGATTATGGAGATGACTAAATATACGGATTATAGCCTGCGCGTTCTAATCTACCTGGCTATTACAACAGACCATCTCGTCACAGTGGATGAAATTGCTGAAGTCTATGGCATTTCCCGTCACCATGTGGCCAAGGCCGTATTCCACCTGTCGCAAATGGAGGTCATTCTTACTACGCGAGGCAGGACCGGCGGCATGCGTCTGGCATGTAACCCGAAAGAAATTAATTTGGGTAAAATTGTACGCCATACCGAACCGCACATGAACCTTCTGGAATGTTTTGATGTGGAAATCAATACCTGCCCGCTTGTCGAGGCATGCAGGTTAAAGGACGTTCTGAAACAGGCCAAGCGGGCATTCCTTAGCGTACTGGATCAATACACACTGGCCGACATGCTGAGTGATAAGGGTAGAAAAATACCAAGCCTGCTGAAACAGCATGCGCAACAGGAAAACATATCGTAACAATTCGGAGCTTCGGCTACAATTCACCACTGAATCATCAATGATGACTTCGTAACAAGTTTTTCATCATCAATAATGACGGGGTGACTATGATTTCCGGACTTTTTGGCCGCATTCCAACACGTTACTGGGGGCTTGCCTCCCTTGTTGGACTGACTGTGGTCTATCTCGCGCTGTTTCGCTACGACGATTACGGCATCGATGAAGGAGCCGCGCGGGCACTGTTATTGAACTGGTCTATTGTGGATCAAATCGCCAACCCTGTTTCCTTTCTCGGCGCACCCGACTTGCGGGCATTATTGTTCATTCCGCTGGACTTTCACTGGGCTGGCGACCTAATCGCCGCCAAGGTTCTCACACTGTTCCTCATGCTGGGACTTGCCCTGATGCTTCATCACTGGGCGGAAAAACATCTCGGTCCGGAAGTGGCATTGATTGGAACCGGTTTGCTCATGATTGCCCCTGTCAGCGTGATGCAGGTGGATGCCATTGGCAAGGGACCCTATCTGTTACTGGCCTTTTACCTGGGTTACTGGTTTGAGTCCCGTTACCGTGATTGCAAGCACCTGATTCCCAGCGATTTCTTTATGTTGTTGATAGCCGTTGCTCTGGCGGTAAGTCTGCACCCCGCGGGGTTGGCGCTCCCCGCCGCCATTGCATGGCATGGATGGAAACGACCCATCGGCAGAGAGAAATGGCGAAACCTCTTGATTGGACTTTCGATCGTCACCATCCTGCTCCCTTTGATTCGATGGGGATGGCCCGAACTGAACTGGTGGGCCAATCCGCTACCGTTTCTGGGTACTGTAGTGACTGGACCACAATACGGCGGCACCCCGGACACATGGGCTTTTGGTCTGCTGATATCCGCCCTGCTGTTGGTTATCTTTGCATTTCGTTTCCGTAAATTCACATCGGATATTTTTGGTCTGGCGCTGGCGCTAAGTGTTCTTCTCGGATGGGTAGCTCCCGATGGTGGCTGGGTCTTGCTGTCACTAACATTACTGCTTTATTTCGGAGCCAGTCTGGCTATTGATCTGAACAGAAAAATCAGATGGCGGCATGGCCTGCTTGGAGAAAGAGGTATGGTTGTATTGTTGATTATCCTTACATCCACGACCTTTATGCTGACTGACCGGCATATTCGCTATATCGCCAGTCATGAACTCACTTCAGACACCGATGCCGTCATCAAAAAACTGGCTGCAGAGGCTGCCGACCACAACAAACCGTTTCTGGCTGCCAGCCAGTGGCCTGGACGCACCATGCTAGCCTGCAAACGCGAGGTTTTTCCTTTGCCTCACGCCGCAAAAAGTCCCGAAACCCTGCGCAACAATATTCGTGGCATTACGCATCTGGTCTTTGACCACAAAGACTCGCGCAACCAGGCTCTGGCAAGCCAGACAGCTATGCTGAGTGATTCTCTGGAAACACTCGCACTGATGCCGGGTGGTGTTATTCTCAAAGCCCGCAACCAGCAAGAAAAACCATCCTCAAATCCCTAGAGATTTTACCGCGAAGAACGCAAAGCTTCGCAAAGGAACTTAGCCTGTATTTTGTCCACAATGGACAGTGGGCAAGCCCTGATGCCTGGTATATAAAGCACGCGCCACATTTCTCTACGGCGTGAGCCACTTTGTGAAACTTTGTGTCCTTCGCGGTAAAATCTCCGTGGAACAACGAAGGCCTATCAAAGAAAAAGGGCGGAGATCACTCCCCGCCCCTCGGCAACATCATATTCGAATGAATTTAGAACTGGGCACGTTGCGGTGCAATCGGATTGCCCGCTGTTCCCGGCTTGGCCGAAGTCAGAAATGCAGCGGCATTACGGATATCCTCATCCGTCATATGCTTTGCCACATTGCGCATCATACCCCTGGGATCATTGAAGCGAGCTGATTCCTCTTTGGAACCGGTCGCTCCCTCACGCCATGCCTCCAGTTGAGTGACAAGATATTTATAACGCTGCCCGCCAATAGCCGGGAAGATGCGCCCTGCGCTGCGGCCATGGAAGGAATGGCAACTTTTGCATGCCGGAACCCCATGGTCGGGCAAACCATATTCCACAATCGCACGGCCCTTGTACGCCTCACCCACTTCCTCGCCATCTGCCTTCAATGCCCTCAGGTCGGAACCGAGAAACGGCGTCTTTAGCGAATGCACATAAGCAGCAACGTCACGGCGTTCCGCCGGTGTTAACGCCTTGGCAATATCATTCATGGCATTCAGTGTGTTATCAAACCGCTTGTCTGCCGAAAAATCCGTCAACTGCTTCAGAATGTAGGTGTAAACCTGATAGGACAGTCGCGGAGTACCCAAGTCATCCTTGCCCGTGCCGGCATCGCCGTGACATGAAGCGCACGCAGGCACATCATCGCCCTTACCGTTCAGGAAAATTTTTCGTCCATTATTGAGATCACCCATATGTTCTTCCGCTGATGCAGACACCACCGTACACATCAACAGGAATACAGCGGCACTAGCCACACTTAAAAATCGACGCATAATCAAACCCCTCCAGTCATTTTCTTTTAATGGTATATAGAAATTGGATATTTCTCCTGCCCAATTCGTTCAGGAACGCCTATTTCTTGGCGCAGGACCGCTTGTAGTTAATGAACATAATGGCATATATAAACACGACAATGCCAAGATACATCATCAATACGGTATGGTTCTGGAAATTCGCTGATTCTTCAAGAAATTTTGATACCACAACACACCTCCCTAGTCAAAACAGGGAGCAACTATACGCTCTGATAAATACAAAAAGCAAGTTGTTTTTCTGATTTATGCCTTGATATAGATCAAGTTTAAACCCCTGAAAAACCCGGAACGATCTATTTTTTTATGCAAGTATGGTAAAACAATCAATTTTATGTGGGTTGTTCGTCGATTTACTCTCCGCATTGACCTGTGTGTGGACTCCTTACGGCTTTATCATTATTGAGACTTCTACCCCGATTATTCATAATTCTACTGCGCATTCATCTATTCTTTATCCCTGCCTGCACAAAGAAAAACTGGAGCCTCATGCGTGGTCATAACACAGGTTGATGAAATAAATATCCCTACTGAATAATCAGCAATACCCCAGTGGTAAACACCATAAGTCTGGCAATCATAATACCGCGTCCCTGGAGTTTGTGTTCCTGACGAATATCCTTGTCGCCAGCCCATAACTTCCTGCCCGCCTGAATCTGAACCACATAAAGCGTATAAAGTACAATAATCAGCATAAAGTGCATCCATATCGAAAATGAAAAAATCTGTTCCTTTTCTATGAGCCGCTTATACCAGTCATTCGCCAGGTATAAGTAAATCGGAAACGTAATATCAAATACCATCACCAGCGTCATGGTCGTAATGTGCAGCAAACGGACGCGTGCAAACCGGTAGGCAGCCCCCATCACAACAAAGCTGATGAGAACAGCCAGTATCGTTCCCTTCATGGCGGCGGATATTAACCACAGCCTGCGGGAATACCAAACTCTTATTGCAGCTTTCGTTACCGCCGCTAGCCTGCCACCCCATGCCTCATCATAAAGACCCCATGCCTCATCATAAACACCGCTATCTGGTTAAATTCCTGATCATGTCCGTGCTTTCTTTCTTCGTTGGCACCGTGCATGGACTACTGCAGGTGATTCCCTCCGTGCGCGCATGGCTGGATTCCATCGGCAGCCCCTATGGCGGTCCCGGCCACATGATTGATCCGCTTGCCCATGCCCACATCAATCTGGTCGGCGGTGTCACCATCCTCGGTATGGCTGTGACCTACTACATGTTGCCCAACATCACCGGCAAACCTATCCATTCACATCGCATGGCTGAACATTCCTTCTGGTGGACCACCATCGGCGTCAGTTCCTTTTACACATCACTGATGATTTTTGGTGTCATTGAAGGACATTTATGGCTCACCGATCCCGAAGCCATCCCCGCCGTTCATCGTTTCTACGGTCCCGTCATTTCCGTTACCGCATCAGTACTCGCTGTTGGCTTCTGGGCTTATCTGGTCAATGTATTGTTTACATTAAAGGATATCTACAAACACAAATGACCCAGCTTTCCTGTGGCTGCCCGGACGACTTCCCGGACTGGGATGGACAGGATATCAATCTGGGCGCATGGCTGGTACACGAAATCGGCATACCCATGTTTATTCATATGCCCATTGGTTTTGAAGCTTATCTGTATAAACAGCACAGGGATATCGAGCAGTTGGGTCTTCACCCGCGATGGCCGGGCTTCGTATTGGCACGATCCGCCATGTTCCGGGGGGCGATTCTTTGCCCGCTGCAGGAAGAGCGATCCCCGGCCCGTAATGTGCAGCGGCTGCCGAACCCGTTTCATATACGGGCCAGTATGATTCATGGCGATGTAGGCAATATTCGTAACGAGGTCAGCCGTATACAGAGCGAACTGTTGGACCAGGGGCGCATGCCAAGGGAACTGTTTCTCGCTTATCTGACCTGCCCCGCGTGCAAAGACGAACGAGGCGGGAACAAGGTGTTGATCCTGCGTCACTGGGAAGAATCGGCAAAGCTCAAGAAACGTCTGAAACGCTAATCCCCTGCGTTCTGCCCGCGGACAGAAAACCATGCCACAATATCCCGCCGGTCGCGCGCCGGCAACGCAGGCATGCGCATACGGGTGTTGGGCTTGATGCGCCGGGGACCTGAAAGCCACTGGTTCAGGGCAACAGAATCCCAGCGCGTGAACGGCACACCTGAGATCCCCGGCGCACGATTAAAAATGCCGAGCAATCCCGGACCGACCTTCTTCAGACGCTTGTCCAGATAATGGCAGGGGCCACACCGCACCTCGGCCACTACTCTGCCACGCACCGGATCTCCCGATCTATCGGAAACCGGCGCGGCCACCGCCATCGCTCCCCACGTCAGCCATAATGCGACAACATATCGCAGCAATGCAATCATGGCGTTACAACCCGATGTTCCGGCGGTGAAAAATTAAAATACAGCTGGCCCTCCCGCCACTCACCGGCCTCCTCTTTGATATACACATGCAAAATAGCATGTGCCGGGTCGCGCACGGGAAGTGCCCTGCGATATACGCCCACGCCGCCATCCGGCATGGCCTGAATCCAATCCGAATAGGGCATGCGAATCTTTACCAGCATATTTTCTCTGGGACGCAAACCACGTGCATCACTAATAATCACCAGAAACTCGTTCATTCCGGCACGCAACATGCCGGGCCGAGTCTCGATACGCACATGCCAGTCGTTCCACATCTGTTCCGGTGGAACATAACCCTCGGGCTCAGCACTACAATTTGCCAGTATAAATAGCGTGATCAGCAAAGTCCGTTTCATGGTTCTTCCCTGGCATATTTCTTCAGATAGGCCAGCAAAACCTGCATGTTCCGGTCCGCAATCGCACCCAAACCGCGTTGCACACGGTACATCTGCATCCGCCGGACCACACGTACCCATTCAGGCGCTGTATGCACATCCGGTTTGGGCGATGCATGGCAGGATGAACACTGTTCATTCAATGCCGCGTATCCCGATGATTGCATATCTGGAAATAATGGCTGTTGCTGCGCCGTTTGTGTTTGCGAAGTGCAGGCGGCCAGAAACAGGCAGGCTGCCAGTGCATATTCAGGGGTCTTTATCGCTATCATTATGCCTTTTCGACGGATCACAGTCCTCGTCCCCGGATGAATCGGGGTTAAATAAATTCACCATGAAATAGATAAAGGTTCCCGCAACGACAAAATAAACTACCGCAATCAGGTGCCCCCATGTAATCCAGGGCCTCGGGTTCTCTGGCCTGTCGCCCCAGAAAGGCAGGCTCAGCCCAAATGCCGCCAACAATACAATTGCAATGACAACAAAGAACCATACCGGAATCCGTTTGCGTGATGACGACATTTTTTCCACCAGTTCCCAGTCCTCCAGACCGCGACGGTTGCGGCGGTCTTCATCGCTGGCATAACCGTGGTGGTCCCCGGCTGCCTTGCCCCAATCCGTATGTGTTGGCGTACGTCCGGCTTTCCAGCGATCCTCTTCTTCCCGTTTGTCCTGATGTTCACTCATCCCTTCACTCCCGGTGCAAAGTGGCGTATTTTAAAAGAGCCCTTCCACCCTTCATCCGAATAGGCGCGCACCACAACATTATACAGACCATGCGGCAGATCCTCGCTGATATGCAAAACGACATTCCGGCGCCCCGTTGAATTAAAATGCAGCGTATTCGCGTCCAGATGCCACGAATCTCCGGGTAGTCCCTCAATCCGGATATCGAAATTAACCGGATGATACAACTTGTTGGCCAGATTGACCTGGTAATCCAGCAACAGACCATCCGCCCGCGTTTCCGCGCGGAAAGCACTCAGGTGATACGGTTGGTAACTGGATAAACCATAAGCGAACATCACTCCGCCCAGCACCGCCACGGGGAGAGCCGCCCGGACCCTTGAGAGAAACGAACCGACATTACCGCGCCCGCGTTCGCCTGTTTCATCACCAAAGGCAAAGCTGAGTAAACCCGGCGTGTTCCATTTGCGGCTTTTGGCATGCAGTTCATCACAGGCATCAATGCATTCGCCGCAATTGATGCAGCTATCGAACACCTCGGTCTTGCATGGATCAATATCCAGATAACAGGCATCCGCGCAGTAATGGCATGTGGCGCAGTGGTCCGAACGGGACCTGTCGTAGGCTACATGCAGGGTGTCCTTCGTTTTGAAAGAATGTTGCCACATACGGTAAATACACATATAACGGCACATCATGTGCCGGATCACGGCGATATCGAGAAACAGAATGACCACAAACACAAAGTATATCCATAGCACGGACCCGGCATGTGCGGAACGCATGGTCACCACCTGCCAGAGTTGTTCGGGTGGAAAGAAATACAACAACGGAATCACGGCGTAAAACATCGCCGCCATCACAAAACTCATCACCAGCAGAATGCGGTTGCGCCACGAATCGCGCCGCACCGCCACCTGCATGGTTTCACCGCTCAGGTCCATCATATCGGCGTTGCGCCCCAGGAGACGCCGCGTCAATGCGTTGGCCCATTCGGAAACCGAACCCTGCGGACACACCCAGCCACAAAACACAGCGCCAGACAGCGAATAACTCATGACCAGCAGGCTGGCCACCATGATCCAGAAGCCGAAAACGATAAAAAAATCGGAAAACCAGATTTGTTTGTCCAGCACAACAAATGCGCCATCGGCGACATTGATATGGAACAGGCCGCTGACCGGAATCAGGACCAGCAGGGCCAGCGTGGCATATTGAGTCATTCGACGCCAATGGTGAATGTGACTCATTCGACCTGTTGCTCCGGCGGGCATAGCTGAGGATGCTTCGTTTATACTCATGGTTTAGGGCTTACCGTATCACTCGCATCAGGCAACGTCATCCCGCGCATTTCAGCATCCAGCGGGGACAGTTTCAGAATACGCTGCCGAAGATTTCCGGCCAGATTGTGATTGCCTTGTTTCATGACTAGCCTCAGCAACGATTTGAGCGCCCCGATATGATCCGGCCGGATGGCCAGAATAGCCTTCAAAGCCTTCGTTTTATCATACCCGTAAGTTCCGGCATCGGCCAACGTGGCATACATACGGTCAGCCAGCGCGAAACCGGCCCAGCGATCCCGCGGATTGGCTTGATAGGCCAGATGCGCCAATTGTTGCGCCTGTCCTTCGCGTCCGTTCAGAGAAGCCAGTTCGAGTTGTATATTCAGGCTGGTTGCGGCATAAGCACGCATGAACAATTCTCTGTCGGAGCTACCTATATGCAATTGTTTCATCGCCACCTTTGGCGCAACCCGCTGGTGCAACAACCATCTCAGAGAACTGGTCATGCGAATATCCCCGCCGTAGCGGGCTCTGGGCAGCGAAAATTCGATAACCGGCGACCATTCATCCTGCGGTGGCGCATTCGTTTCGGGAATCGGCCCCCAATAGCGGCCCAGCCATGTCCACATCCCTTCATTCCCGGTTGCCTCACCCTTTCCGTCCGCATCCAGCCGCATCATATTGGCGCGCACGGACGCCGCGGAAATCGAGCCGTCCCTGACGCCGACAAGCGCCAGACGGAATCCATCGACAAACATCCCCCCATGGGGAAATATCTTTCTGAAACTGGCCAAAACGGACTGCAGTGAAAGGGCGTCAAACTGATTAAGCGCCAGCCATTGCACATATATGCCACCAGCGTCCAGCCGTTTCCTGCCGCGCTCAAATTGCTGCACGGAAAGTAACGCACTGCGGCCCACCATGTCCGGATGAAATAAATCTCCGAGAATGATGTCGTAATGCTTTGGCGTAACACGCAAAAAGCGGCGCGCATCATCCCGAACAACCTTCATATGTTGCATTACTCCGCCATTCACCTTGTCAAACCGGGTTTCTGCCGCTGCAATAGCGCCGGCGGAAAGTTCCACCGCCGTTCGATCCAGTGCGGGAAAAACAAGGCTGGCCGAAGCTGTAATCCCGGTCCCCAACCCAAGAAACAGGATAGATTGCGGGTGCGGATACAGCAACAATGGCAATCTGGCCTGATTCTTCTGCACGGCAACGGCCGTCGGATCGGTGGAGGCGTCCATACGATGCAGGTCGGAGAGCAATAATCGCTGCCCGTTCGGCAACTCAACCGCATGCGTAATCGACACCGCATCTTCAAATGCCATGATATCCTTGCCGCCAGCCAATTCCCGCGGCAATAGCACACTGGCCTCCGGTAAACGGTGAACAGGCCATAGCGCCAGAAACACCAGTGGCAATGCGAACCACACGCTGCGCTTCTTCACCCAGACCATGCCACACAAAAACAGGGTAACCACGGCCACACATAATGTGCCCGCCGTCCCCAACGCCGGCAACAGCACAAAACCAGCCAGCATGGCGCCCAGCGCAGCGCCGGCGCTGTTCGCGCCATATAACCATGCTCCAGATACATGCGCATCGCCGGACTGGCGGCTGAGCACAGGCAGCCATGCGCCCAGCAGCAGGGTTACCGGAAGCGTGCAGACCATGATGGCCGCGCCTTGTTTGATCATCGCGCCATACAACGATGCGGCATGAATAGATTCCACCCATTTGGCCAGCAGCGGAAGCTCATACAAACTCAATAGCGCAAACACAGCCGTCAGCACCGGCATCCACATCAGATAGCGCTCCGGATCAGCGCGGCGCGCCCAGAGACTGCCAATGGCAATTCCGACCAGAAACACTGCCAGAATCACCGCCAATACATACTCGGTACGCAGCATCAACATGCCGTAAAGCCGGGTCCATGCCACTTCCAATGTTAACGAAGCCGCGCCAATCCCGGCATAAGCAAACAATTTCAGCATATCCGGCCGCAGGCCGGGTTTTACCCGGGCCTGCGGCGCTTCATCCTCGTCCGTCTGGGTCTGCTGTGTTTCATCTTTGTCCGTTTGGGTTTTCTTCACTTCCTCCTTATCCGGACATCTGGAAAGAAGCCATGCGCCAACACACACCATCGCACTGATACCCGCAACCATACGAACCGATAACGACCATCCCAAAGTTGGCAGCATCACGAGCGGCAACAATGCGCCCAACACACCTCCCATGGTGTTCATGCCATACACCATACCCAGCGAACATCGTTCCGCCGCCGCTTTCAGCACCAGTGGAAACCCGGCGCCCATGCCAAAGGCCGGAATGCATACAAGCACGAAGGATGCCATCCCCTGCATGCCGTACCAACCGGCAAGCCCGGATGCCGCGGTGCCGCCCAGCAGGCTTTCCACGCCATGCACCGCTACAGGCAACGCCAACGCATACACTGCAATACACCCTTCAATCATGGCAAACCATCGCAATGCGGCGCTTGCCGAACAACGCAATTTTACACCCAGGAGACTGCCGCAACCAAGCCCCGCCATAAATGCGGATACCGTCACCACGACGCCAAAAATGCTGACGCCAAACAACAGGGAGAGCATGCGTGTCCACAGCACTTCATAGGCCAGCGCCGCCATGCCCGAAAGGGTGTATATAAGAATCAACACATTGCGGAATGATTTCGGTTGCATCAAAAGTATCTCAACCAGAATATCTCATCATGATTCACCGCAAAAGATGTAAAGGAAAATCCGCACCAGGCCTCCACCTGTCCATTTATCGCCTGAACAAGGCGGTTGCAAAACACATGAGCGGGCTTTTTAAATGCCCGTCATTTAAAGGGATAGAACCAGACAATCGCGACAATGGCATGGGCAATGGCCAACGTCACACTCAAGCCGGCAAACAGCATGTGTGGTACAAACAAATCTTTGCCGAATACGCCCATGGCCAATCCCAGCCCGCCGGTGGTCAAAATCAGTATCAACAGGCTAATTCCCATCAGAAAAAGAACCTCATGCCTGCGTTTTTCGGGGATGGAAAGCACACCGCCTTCCTCCTGATTGCCAAAGCCCTGCAATATCTGCATGGATGATCCGGGAGCCGGTTCCTCAGCCCATGATGCAGATGGAATGACACACAACTCTATCGCGCAAACCAGCAATAGTGTTAATAACCAGCGCACTGGACTATTCCTGCTCTGTATCTTCTTTGGATTTTTTTGCCGCATTCCACCAATAAAGAACAGCCATCAAAATCATCGGTGTGAATACCAGAAAAAACAGAAATACAAAAATGACCCATACTGAGTCGATACTGACATGCAGATAACGATAGCTGTCGATGGCAAAAGCCGGAGCAGGCAACAATATCAGCAATGTCATGCTGCAAAGCAAACATACTTTTTTCAGAACTACATGCAATATTCCGCGTATATCCATCATTTCTGTTTTCCTGCCTTTGAGTCCAAATCTGCTACGCAGCGAAAACCAATAAAATCGGAGGCCTTATTCGGAGACTCATAGTTGCGATGATACGTCGTTGTCGAAAAAGGATCACTGTTCCATGAACCACCACGCAACACTTTATATCTTAATTCATCATTGATGACCAGATCCACCACCTTTTTGGATCGATCCTCCGCCGACAGCACCTTGGGCACCTTAACCTTGAATAAATCCGCCGCTGCATGAGAACCTGCATAGGGGCCAAAATCATTAGCTGTCCATTCGTAAACATTCCCTGCCATATCCATGGCACCATATGGACTGGCACCCTGTGGGTGCCCGGTTACACGGCTGGCGTGTCCGATATTATAATAGGTGTTCAGACGCGCTGCATCCATGTCGTTGCCCCAGGGCCATCTTCTACCATCCACTCCGCGTGCGGCTTTTTCCCATTCAGTCTCCGTGGGTAACCGCTTACCAGCCCATACGCAGTACGACCTGGCGTCATACCATGAAACCAGCGTCACAGGATTGAGGACTTCCCCCTGAGGAATGCGCCCTTCAGGCCATGCTGATGGAGGGCGATGGCCGCTTTGGGCAACAAAGCGGGCGTATTGGGCGTGGGTCACCGGATATTTATCCATGCGATAAGCAGCAGTGATGACCTGATGGGCGGGTTTGTCCTGATCATCGGCACGGAAAATATCCGTTCCCATCTGGAAGGAACCAGCGGGAATCGTCACCATCGCTGAAACCTCATGCCATTGTTTCGCATTGAGCAAGGCTTGTGACTCTTCTGGCGTATAGGTGGAAATATCCGTGTCATACTCGTTCTTGCTGTGTATTTTCAGGTCTTCACCAGCAGCGCGGATATGTTTCTTCACATCCACCACATCGTATCCGGCCTTGTCACGCATCTGCAGCAACCGCTCTGAACCCAACGACATCACATGCAGGGATCCAAAAACCATCACGGCCACAACGCAGGTAATCCCCACAGCCGCCAGATAGCGTTTACGCGAAGCTTTTTGCCGGGAAGTTAACGGCGGGCGAGCGCGTCCGAATTTATGTGTCATGCCCGCCTGATTCATGATCCGCTTCAAGCTGCTGCATTTCCTTCATCTTCTTCCGCCGCTTGATGACGGCTTTCTGGATGTGAAATTCGCCGAGGAAAGCGCCCAGGGCACAGAATTCCATGGTCAGGATGACATATAAGCCCCAAAAACCAATTGGATTAAGCGAAGCACCATACGGAACGCCAAGGCTGTACACGGTTTCAAAATAACTGATGGTATGCACAATCAAAGGTGGAAAATGCGCCACCATCTTGCTACCCATGCCATAAACCCAGGCAATCACCCAGCCTGTTACAAAAGGAACAAGAAAAATGTTGGCAATCCAGGCGAGACTGAAGGTCGAAAGGCCCCAGAACAGTTCTACGCGCACATCAAGCAGGCGTCCGCCAAAATGAATCATGGCGCAACCGATACCCAACGCGACGATAATACGAACCCATTTCTGACTCATAAATTCTTTCCATCCTCCTGGCCTGCATGATTCACAAATACTGCCGCGCCCTTGCTTGTCCCTTTGCCCGCAACGAATCCTTGCTCAATCGTCCATAGGATCAGCTATGTTCTTTTTTACAAACATCTATTGCGAACAAAGGCCCAGCGCAATCATCACGGCGATTTATGAATCATGCAGGCTAGTTTTTCCTGCCGTTATTCTGATGCACCTTATCTTCGCCTTGAAAAGGTTTCCCCGTTAGTTTCTCATACTCAGCTTTGCGGGTTTCTTCCAGATACCAGTCCTTCACCTTCAGGCTGGCCAGGTATTTGGCCAGCATTCGCCTTCTGGCCTCCGGCAGATAGGCATAGGATGGCATGCGGTATTTCTTCTTCAGGCGTGAGGGAAGAATGCCCTGGGGATTCTCCGCTGAAAGGTATTGATAAAACCAGGCCTCATCCCGCAATGAACCAATGCCATCCAACATGGGCGCCGGCACGAACTGCATGATGTTACGAACACCCCACAAAGAATGGCAGTCCCGACAGCCCAGGTTGCGATAGCTATCGGAGGCCTCGCGGGCCAATTCTTTGGATGCAGTGCTGTAAAATGGAATACCGGGATCCGGCTTTTCATGCGGATCCTTGGGCCAGAACCCACGAACAAGGGCCAGAACAACTACGGTACCAATCGCTGCCGCGATCCAACGCTCTCCCTTACGCATCGAAATCGATGCTCAGGCTGCGTGCTTCCGGGCCTGTTCCGCTGCTTTCTCGGCAAGCACTTCCTTGCGCCGCGTCTCCTGCTGTTTTGTCACTTCCTGATATTTGGCAAATTCCTCAGGGCTCATTTTATCCTTGTCGTTGTCATCAAATACAAGATATTTGATGTCTTCGTCGAATTGCTCATTTTTGCCAGCCCAACGAAGGCCAATCACCACGGCAATCAGAATCAATCCACCGGTAATCAACCAGATGTAAATGGTCCAGCCATCACTAAATTCAAATCCGAACATATATCCTCCTAAAACAGATATCCTTCAAGAAGTTGCAGTGCTGCAATCACCAAGGCTGCAATCACGCCAAGCAGAATCGCCCCCATCAATACCCATTCGCCTTTTTTTATTTTGCTGCCTGAACCCGGCTTCATATACATTACCATAATACCGACGAACAAGGCAATGGAGATTGTCAGAAATATAAAGATACCCACGCTGTACTCGTGGCTTTGCAGACTCTCGATACCAAAGTTATAAACCGGCGCTGCTTTCCCCGACGCAACCTGTAGCAACGAAAATTTCATGTCAAAACTATACCCTACCCCTCTCAATTCGCCATAAGTAATTCACCCAGCCACCAAAAGAAAAACGCCGCCTGTTCAGGCGGCGCTTCGCATAAATTCGAGAATCTCAGAATTCCTGGCTTCTCGGATCCGGTGTGCCTTTCTTATGTTTATCAATAAAAAAGCTATAGACAATAGGACCCACCAAGGCAATCAAGATTACCAGCAGGCCTCCAAATTGCGGATTATCCATATTAATCATAATATCCCCTCCTTAATGGGCTTTGCTGTGATCAGGTTTCCAGGTGAAATGCGGAAGGCGCTTCACTGCAATCAGCACGGCAGTACAAAAATAAATAATATAGAATACGTCAATAGTGTATCCCTTGTCCCACCAGGGTTGCTTGCGTTCAATGCTGCCATCGGGCTTCGTGTTGCCGAAGAAGTTTTGCAGATAGACCTTGTCACCGACTATCTGGTATTCCTCCAGGTCAACACCCTTGGACTGCAACTCAACAATCTGCGGCGTAACTATCTGGAGTTGATGCATGGTGATCGGATGCTGCGCCCGCTGAAAGGCATATTTTGAGTCATATTGCCTCAGCGTATTCTCAATCAATTCCATCGCCTGTGCATTATTATATGCCGGCGTTTTCGACGTATCGTTTAGAATTGCCTGCACATCCACGGATTGTACCAGTGGAATATAATCCGCATAAATTGCCGCCGTTGGCCGTTGGCCCCACAATGGGAAAGTGATCGCAAATGCGGTCAGGATGGTCAGCACCAGAAGGCCAATCACCGGCCGCGGCAATGGGTTGTTGTTCTCCTTAATGCCACCCAGGTTCTCACCTTCCCAAATATCTTTGGCGCGCTGATTCGTTGCATCATCGGACAGCGTGTACAGCGGATTGTCCAGTCTCCAATGTCCTAAATCTGCCATAATTTTTCCCCTCCTTATTTAAGGTTTAGCACGAAATCAATCAGATAACGCGCTTCACTATCCGGTGCATAATCCGGCACCTCGGGCGGATAAATACGTTTCCCTTCGTAGTATTCCTGATATTCCTCGCTCCACTTGGCCAAATCAATCGCATTGCCATGCGCATCTTTCTTGCCCCACAGAAAATTGTAGCGAGGCATGATAGAATGCGGCTGAACCAGACGTGGGTTGAAGAAGTGCAGCATCATCCACTCACGTGATGAATTGCGTGAACCGACATGCAACAGATCCGGCGCCTTACGGTCGGAACCGAAGGCCGTCGGAGACTCGCCATTAAAGTCACCTGTCATCGGCGGGCGGCCAAAGGTCTGCCAGTCCTGCGTCTCTTCCGGCAGCATGGTATGACACCACCAGCAACCCTCGCGAATGAACATGGTCTTGCCCGCACCGGCGTACGACGTATTGGCGTCACCCGCAGCGGCCAGCACCTGTGCGGGCTGCCATCCCTTGGTGGCCGTTGCATTTTCGATGTATGGTGTATCTTTACCCTTGTAAGAGCCCTCTTTTATCAGAAATACGGCGCCCTTGTCCATGCTGGCGGCGCCAATGCGGCCCTGACGCTCGCTGAGCGTTCGTGGCCCCTCTCCCAGAATGTTGGTGTGCTGCAACCCACTGGGGAATTGAACACCCGGTTTGAACACATATGCGGCAGTCTCATCCATCGCCGCACCCGTCACGGGATCCTTGGTCAGGGTCACTTTCAGGGGCTTGTTTTTCCCGTTTAGAAACGGATCCCAGTAGTTAAACCCGGATTCATAGCCATAGGTCAACTGCTTATCCAGCGAAATTTTGGTTGCCGCAATGCTGGAGATATCCAAACCTGGAAAAAAGATTGTAATCGTCATCGAAAGGCTCAGCGCAATGCCAAAGCAGATCGCACCAATATTATATTCTCTGAATGCCACTTTTAAGTCCTCCCTATCAAATATATTTCTGTCGAATTAAGAAAAGGGACGGTTTTACGAAAACCGCCCCTTTCTCAGGTTTCATCTCTCATAGGCCAATTCGTGCGGCAGACGGCCAACCGGCACTTCGGTGCCCGCACGCGCAGTCATCCACATATTGTACAGCCATACGATATTGCCCAGGAACACCATGGTGCCACCCAACCAGCGTACAATCATGTACGGATGCTCGGCGATCACCACATCAATGTACGGCACTTCGTAGACCTTGCCCGCACCCTGAATCAGGCCGGCAATCGTCATTGAGGTCCAGTACAGCGAGAAACCGATAATCAGCATCCAGAAGTGAAAGTTGGCCAAGCTCAACGAATACAGCTTGCGGCGCAGCAGCACCTGAATGCCATAATACACAGCCGCAGCCTCGGCAAAGGTGGAGAACCCAAGCAGCGCCAGATGGGCATGCGCCACAATCCAGCCCGTACCATGGATATACCAGTTAATAGCGCGGGTCTGGTGGAAACCACCCTGCATGTTCAGGGGAATGGCCAGGAACACACCGGTCATGGTAAACTTGATTTCAACATTCTCCACAAACATGGTCCATTTGCCCTGCATGGTCAGCAGAATATTGCACACATAGGCAACGGCCGGCACGAGAATCAACACGCCTTCCACGGAAGCAAAGGATTTCAGCCATTCCGGCAACGGCGAACTCATCAGATGATGTGCTGCCGGTGTGGAATAGAACACAACAATGGACCAGAAATGCAGATGGCCTACGCGATGTGAATACAGCGGGTTGCCTGTCACCTTTGGAATCATGTAATAGGTAATGGCCGCGGCCACCGGCGTAATCAGCAGACCCAGAACATTATGAGCAAACCACCACGTCATGTAGCCTTCGTTCAGACCGGTCAGATGCAGAAATTCCGGCATGTTGCCGACCAGAAACACGATAATGAACATGAACGTGGAGGCGGCAAAGAACCAGTTGGTGGTATAAATACCCTGCGTACGGCGGTTGATAACCGTCATCCACACGTTCAGTGCCCATGGAATAGCAACGAATACCGCGAGATACAGATCAATTGGCCAAATGAAGTCGGAATATTCACGGCCAGAGGTCATACCCGACCACAGCGTGGCCAGACCCAGGGCCAGGCCCACGTTCCACAACAGACAGTTCCAGACGCCCAGCTTCTCGCTCCACAGCTTGGTGTTGCCCAGTGCCGGGGTGATGTACATCATGGACATGGCGAAGGCCATGGCGATCCAGCCGAAAATAACGGTCATTACATGCACCTGACGCATATGGCCGAACTGGAACATGTATGAATTGGTGAAGAAGTCGGGGAAGGCCAGCTTGGCCGCATTAAACGACCCCAGACCCGTGCCGACGATAAACCAGACAATCGATGAAAACGCGAAGAAAATGGAAGCTGATCCCTGCGGGATATCCTTTTCCTTCGCAAACAGATACTTAATCATTCCCTACCTCCTGAATATTACTGCAAGTTAAACATTAAAAATGCATAGCGGATTTATGATTTATTATTCCTCATGCCCCTCATCATGCTGACCCGGCATCATCAAATACCAGGCAAACCACATGCTAGAAAATGCCAGAGTGATCCCCAAAATCGCTGCGATTGTATCCAATTTACCCTCCTTTAACTTGAAATTCTGGTTAATGTCTTAATCAATATAGGATTGCGAGCCTATTCTTCCTGCCCTTCAAGAATGGCATGAATCTTCAGCGTGTAGCCCATAAGCATTACAAACGCGATACCGAACACAATCATAATCCAGTTGGTAAAACCCGAATAGGTTATCGGCCAGTATGCATCCATACCCCAAATACCGGCATCACTAAATCCACCACGACCAAGATTCAACATGAAAGCCAGAGCAAACACAGAGCCATTGCCCATGCCGGTCGTGAACCCGACCACAATGTTCAACCAGACTGCACCCTTCATACCCACCCCCCTCTATGAATTTTTATTCATGAACGCGTACAATAGAATTATTCCTTGATCTATGTCAAGAATTTAATTTCCAAGGCTCACGTCTTGCCATGCTCATGCAGGGAATGCAAGATCATGCTATGAAAGAGGCTGTTCTTTATGTGCTTGGTGCCATCACATCCCTGTTTATTCTGGGATATACCGTCCACATGATGGTCGGCGGGCTGGTCAGTCAACAGACCGAAAATGCAGCTATTGTGGGCATCATCGTCGCCGGTATGATTGGCATTGGCTTTATGACATGGGATGTCATCCGCCGCCGGCGCTGATACCCTGACACCCTTTATGCCTTATATACCTGCAACGCCTCCGTTGCCGACTTGAATTCACTTCCGCCGCCAAACTGAGAACGATGAAACACAAACTGCTTTTTCATACCCTCATGGTTCGTGCCGCTCAGACCAAAAGACTTGCCGGCATAGTCTGGAAAAAAACGCACCCCCTTGACCAGAGAAACGGATTCGCCGTTTTTCAGCCGCACGCGCACACGTTCCGCATCAATCTCCAGCGCCAGCGGAGCGGAAGGCAACAACTGAAGACGGCGCAAAATACGCCCTCCACCGACCATCAGAAAGAAAAAACCAAGGAACATCAGGGCATAACCAACCCCGACCGTATCCTTGCCATACCACAGCTTCAGCCCCCATAGCAGCAAAAACGCCACTGTCGGCACATATAATACCACATCCCAGATGATACCGTTGCGGTCGGGATGTAAGTCGAAATTAAGATTCCGGGGTTTCTTCGCCATAGTTATTGTTTCCTTCTCTTCATCTAGTCCGCATTATTTATGAATCACCGTGATGATTGCGCAGGGCCTTTGTCCGCAATGGAGCCGTGCATACGGACGACCGATCAGGTGAATTGCGCCAAGGTAAATGCTGTTTGCAACAGAGAGGGTGCCCTGGGGTATTGCGCAAGAGAGTATCCCCTAGGGGACGAGGGATTCGTTGCGGGCAAAGGAACAAGCAAGGGCGCGGCAGCATTTATGAATAATTCGGACTAGGCGTTAACGCTATTATTTAAACAACCGGGTGGGCTTCTTCCCGGTCAGCGAGGCCAGGACCGGATCAATTTCCTGATACAGGGTACGGCCAGGAAAGACACGAACCACGGTTTTCTTGCTGTTAATGATAAACGACCACGGTTCACCACGTACCTGAAATGCATCATAGGCCTGCGGATTATAATACTGATCCATGTGCAGAAAGATGATTTCATCGCCATACTTCTTCATCATCACCTTCAAAAGCTGCAACTGCTGGTCGCACTGCGTACAATGCCCTGGCGTGGCAAATTCCAGCACAATGGGCTTGCCCATTTCCAATGCGTCATCAAAGGAATACTGATACATCTTCGGGTCGGGATAGCGGTAGCTGGTCAACTTGGCCATATCGCCGCCCACGTCGGACAGTTTGGCGGTATGCACGGGTGGCGCCTGCTTCCCTTCCAGCATGATACCGCCGCCGCCCACGCTCATATCGCAGGCGGACAGCCCTGCCATGACGACCAGCAACGCAGTCAGATGCACAGGCCTCATGCGCGCCATCCGGCACAGGTGCGAAAAATATTATATGCCCAGATACAGTTGGCCAGCAGCACCAGTGTGCCAAAAATACCCATGACAGCCAGCCACGGACGCACCAGCATCTCAACCTCTCCCGGACTCAGCGTTACACTGGCATTGCCGCCGATAAGCCCTGCCATCGTAAAGAACACCACCATGCCAATCAGCCCAAAATTGTGCGTCCAGAAATGCACCTTCACCAGCCTCATACTGTAAATAGGACGCCGCACCAGACGCGGGATGATATAATAGACACCGGCGAAGATCGCCATTTCAACCCAGCCCAGCAGGTTGATATGCGTATGTGCGCGCACAATCAGACGGCCAAACATGCGCTGATCGACAAAATGACGGAATTCATGGATGCCTCCCATCAGCGCACCCCATGAAAACCCGATGAGGCTGTAAATCACACAGGCAAACACAAACCATAAGGTGTATTTGATATATTCTTCATCTTCCCAGGGTTGACGCATCACCGCCCCTTTCTCTCAGCAGCCCGTTTCAGCGCTTCCGGATTCTCACGGATATCCTTGTATTTCTTCTTCCATTCGTCGGGTGCCCATGTGTTGACCATGGTATCAATGAATGCGGATTCGCCTTTGGGTGGTAACGGTGACGTTGAGGAACCCTGATCCGACTTGAGTTCGGAGAGGAAGGTGGCAATGGCATGCAGATCCTTGACTGGCAGGTCCATGGTATAAGACGCTTCCTTGGGCGCGGGACCGTGATCAATGGTGCGTGCGCCATAGGTCTTCTCCGGACGCTGCAGGAAAGAAAGAAGCCAATCGACGTCGTGACGCGAGCCAATGCCATCCAGATCCGAACCCGGCCCCATATTGGTGCCATTCCCCAATGCCCGATGGCAGGATTTACACCTGTTCACTCGGAACAGCTCTGAGCCACGGTTACCTTCCACGGAAAATTCGTAATGTGTTAATTGAGTATACATCGGCTTGTCACTGTGCATGCGAATATATTCCATGATGCTGAAAGCGATGACCGCCAACACAATAAATGCACCGAAGACAATAAACAAAATCTTTTCGCCGGTTTTCAACGGCTGTTTCTTCTTCACCATGAATGATCCACGCCTTTTTCCAAATCAGATTACTCCCTGCCAAACCGCCTGTGACTTCCACAGGACGCGGCAGGTTATCACAGCCCTGCCTCCGGCGGCAAACAAGGTGGGCTTTCTTACAGTCAGTGCGCCAGTCATAAGGAAAACCCACTTTACCTAAATATTAGTTATTGACTATATTCTTATATAATTGTAGAATACGCCATATGAGGTCGATCCCCAGAGAAAAAATCAACGCCGCCAGTCAAGGTTTGCGCGCCATTGCCCATGAATTACGGTTAGCTGTGCTTTGCCATCTGCTGGATGGTCCGATGTGCGTATCCGAATTAATGGAGGCGACAGGCGCAGCGCAATCCAACCTGTCCCAGCACTTAAGCAAGATGCGGCTTATGGGAATTCTGACAAACGAGAAACACGGGCAACAGGTATATTACCGCATCGCCAATCCCGCCTTTACAAATATTGTGCAGGCCTTGCAGTCCGTTTATTGCCCGGAGATGTGCAATGCAAATTCAGCATCATGAACCATTCGCGATCTTTTTCTCGGACTAATATATTGGTCTATATCTATATTCTGTTTTTACCCATTATTTTTCCCCATCCAGCACACAGTGGCGAACAGAGGAAGCTGTCCCTCACGCTGACAGATGCGGTGATGATGGCGCTGGACAAAAATCGTGGCCTGATGGCTTCGGGTAAATATGCTGAAGTAGCCCAAGCCCATGCGGATGCGCTCACCGGAAGATTGCTTCCCATAATTAGTGCCTCCTATTCGGCGTCGCGCACCGACTCTCCGATTAATGTGTTCGGCAGCAAGCTGCTGCAGAAACGGTTCTCCGCATCGGACTTTGCCATCACCCGTCTGAACAATCCTGATACCATCAATAATTACCATACAGATATATCCGTCACCGTACCTGTTTATCAGGGGGGGGCCTTATGGGCTGGAAAACGTGCTGGCACGGAAAACGCAGCGGTGGCAAGGTGGCAATACCAAGCCGATCTTCAGGCCACCATACTTCGCGTCGTTGAAACATTTGCGCAATTAAAGCAGGCCATTGCGCAGCGCGAATCATCCGCGCAGGCGCTCAAGGCCGCGCGCAGCCACCTTGTAAACACGCAGGCGCTTGAACGTCGTGGCATCGCCATTGCCAGCGATGTGATGGACGTCAGGGCGCACACGCTTGAAGCTAAAGTCGTCCTGCAATCGGCCAACCATCAGGTTGCAGCCATGCGTGATCGTTTACGGCTGCTTCTCGGTATTGGGCCACAAACGCCACTCATGGCAACGGGAAACCCCGGTCTCACGCTTCCCGCCAGAAATATAACCGATTGGTTGGAAAATGCGGAACAGAATCGCCCGGAGCTCAAGGAAGAAAAACATCGTCTGGAAGCCGCGCACGCCGGCGTGGACGCCGCCAGGGCCCCCTTCCGTCCAAGCATTGCCTTGCAGGGCGTTCAGGAATGGAATAGCAGCACAGCCTCGCCCAGAAATGGCAACATCACACTCGCCGCAGAACTTCGTTTCAACTTTTTTTCAGGCGGCTCGGACCGGGCAAGGCTGCAAGCCGCCGAAGCGGAGAAAGAAGCGCTGCAACTGACGCTGGCAGAGATGGGACAGCGTGTTCGCAACGAAGTCCAGGCTGCGTGGCGTAACCTTGAAGAAGCGAAAATCCGGATTGTAGCCAGCGAACAGGTGCTCCAGCAATCCCTTGAATCACTGCGTATCCGGAAATTGCGAGAGCAGCAGGGGCTAGAGCGGACCAGTGATGTGCTGGATACGCAATCGCACGCTGATCACGCCCGAGCCAAAGCTATTCGCGCCCGCTATGCGCTTATCATTGCCAAGGCACGTCTACTGGCAGCAGCAGGCCAACTGACACCGGAGGTCATTCGATGAAACCACAAAGCATGGTGGTTGCATTACTGCTTGTATCGCTGGCGGCTTGTTCCGCCCCTGAAAGTGAAATACAAACCGTGAAAAAACTGTATCCCGCCATGGATGCCCAAACACTGACACTGCAAGCCTCCGACGTACCTGTATATTATATCACCAGTGGCGTGGTCAGCAGCGACCACAGGGTTGCCATCTCATCCCGGATTTCCGGTTATATTCGTGCGCTGCTTGTGCACGAAGGAGATCGGATCAAAAAAGGCCAAATTCTGGTGCGCGTGGATCCGGTGAATGCAAGACAATCGCTGGCCCAGGCCCGCGCCGATCTTGCCGATGCCAAGTCCGATCTGGACCGTTATCGCAAATTGCTGGCTGAACAGGCAGTAAGCAAACAACAGCTGGATAAGGTGCAGTTACGATTCAAGGTCGCCCGCTCACGCGTGGCGCAAGCAGAAAACCAGCTGCGTTATGCCGAAATCACTTCGCCGGTCAATGGCATCGTCATCCACAAAGCTATGAGTACAGGAGATATGGCCAAGCCGGGAACCCCTATTTTAACTGTCGAGGACCCCAGTCAGTTGCTGGTTGAAACCGATGTGTCCGGAGAAGCCGTAAACACATTGCAGCCCGGAAATGCAGTGGATATATCCATTCCGGCCCTGTATCAGATGCGTACCGGTCATATTCGTCAACTGGTCAATGCCGCTGATCCCCTGTCGCACCAGTTTCATGTCAAGATTTCGCTGGATTCCACGAACAGTCTTCGTGCCGGCATGTTCGCCGAGGTCAAGTTCCGCACGGGAATACGCCATGCCATCCTGATTCCTGCGGATGCAGTGATTCACCGTTCCGGCCTGAACGGTATTTATGTGGTGGATAAACGCGGGGTAATTCATTACCGGCAGATTCGCCTGGGGCCAAAGTATGCGGATCGCATAGAGGTCGTCGCCGGATTGTATGCGGGTGACCGTATTGCCTGGAGTGCCGAACATTCCCTGCGAACCAACATGACAATTCAAAACACAAATACGCCGATTCATGAATAACCCGGGTTAACAGGCATGTCCACGGAGAATAACAAACATCTTCGCCTGAACATTGCCGGGCGTCTGGGTGCGGCGGCGATAAATACGGCCATGACACCCATCATCAGCCTGCTGATATTCCTTATCGGCTTCATCGCGCTGTTCGTCACCCCGCGTGAGGAAAATCCTCAGATTAACGTACCCGCAGCCAATGTGTTCGTGCGCATGCAGGGCGCCAGCCCCGCTGAGGTGCGCAATCTTATTGTGCTCCCCCTTGAAAGAGTATTGCACGGAATGACGGGCGTGGATCACACCTTTGGCACGGCAAAGGATTCAGTGGGTGTTGTGACTGTCATATTCAAGGTTGGGCAGGACAAGGAAAAAAGCCTCGTGAAGCTTTATGACCGCATTATGCACAATCTGGATCGTATTCCACCGGGCGCATCGCAACCTCTCGTCAAACCCATGGATGTGGACGACGTGCCTGTATCGGTCATATCGCTTTCTTCTCCGGTGATGGACGGTTTAGCACTCAAACGCCTGACCGAACGCGTGCGTGAGCAACTGGCGCCCCTGCCCGGCGTTTCCGTGACCAACATCATCGGTGGGCGCAATCATGAGGTTCTTATCGCACTCAACCCGGCCCGGCTTGCGGCCTATCATATTCCGTTAAGTCAGTTGCACCGGGTACTCGCCAGCGCCAATACGGGCGGCCCTCAGGGTGATCTTGTGGGTGACAATCAGGTTCGGCGCGTATGGCTGGACGGGTATTTAAAGACAGCAGATCAGGTCGGCCGCCTGATTGTGGGCGACTGGCATGGAAAGCCGGTTTATCTGCGTGACATCGCTACCATTTCCGATGGTCCCTCCGAGGTTACCACACTGCATCGCATCGGTTTCGGGCCGACGGGACGCACCTCCGGGAATACAGCCAGCGCGGAGCCGGAAACACCTGCCGTTTCTATCACGCTGGCCAAAAAACGTGGAACCAATGCCGTGACTGTCACCCGCCGTATCGAGAAAAAGCTCAACACCCTCAAGGGCGAGCTTATTCCGGACAACGTCCTCGTCACCATCACCCGTGATTCCGGCAGGCGCGCCGATGATGCCGTGAACATATTGATTGAACATCTGGGCGTTGCCATCATCTCGATCGTTATCATTATGTTGTTATTTCTGGGCTGGCGCGAGGCCGCCATTGTCACGCTCAATATCCCGTTGATTCTGTTTATTGTGCTGGCTATTGGCCTGCTGGCCGACCAGACCATCAACCGTATCACCCTTTTCGCCCTGATTCTGGCGCTTGGCTTATTGGTGGATGACGCCATTGTCGTCATGGAAAATATCCACCGCCATCTGCACAAAGGCGCGGGTAGCCTCCGCGATAAGGCGCGCCTGATTATCGCCGCCACCAACGAAACGGGAAAGCCCACGATTATCGCCACCATTGCCGTCATTCTGGCCTTTCTTCCCATGCATTTCGTGACCGGCATGATGGGCCCGTACATGGGACCAATTCCATTCAATACGCCGGTTGCCATGGCTGCATCCCTCGTGATTGCCTATATGTTCACGCCATGGATCGCCCTGCGATGGATGCCTTTCAGGGATACGTCTCCAGCCATACAGGAGAAAGCCGCACCCACGGAGAGTCGGGTACACCGCGTCTATATGCGTCTGGCCACACCGTTGATTGAGAATCCCCGGCGCCGACATCTGTTCTGGGTGGTGGTTGCCGTCCTGTTTATTTTTGCCTTGTGGGAACCCGCCTGGCAATTCATGCGTCCGTCGGGTATCAATGGCCCGGCCACACCCGGCACGGTGGCATTAACGATGCTGCCCAAAGGTAATGAAAACACATTCAACATCACCATTGACA
>CAZEMN010000010.1:27790-30337 GCA_964513335.1 uncultured Zetaproteobacteria bacterium
GCATTAACGATGCTGCCCAAAGGTAATGAAAACACATTCAACATCACCATTGACATGCCCAGGGGCACGCCGCTGGTTGTAACGGATGCGGTTGCACGCGATGTTGCCAGCATCATCCGCCGCCATCCAATGGTGACCGACTATGAAACTTTTGTCGGTCAGGCGGGCCCGATTGATTTCAACGGCATGCTCAGGGGTGCCGTTCTCCGGCAAGGACCGCGGCTGGCCGAAATTCGTGTTCATCTCGTGCGCAAGGAAGAGCGAGCCATCCAGTCCGATGCGATCGTGCTGGAATTACGCGACTGGTTAAAGCCCGTATTCAAACGGTATCCGAAAGCCAATATCAAACTGGTCGAGGATCCGCCGGGGCCACCTGTCCGCGCTACCTTACTGGCCGAAATCTATGGCCCGGACGATGCCAAAAGGAAGGCATTGGCAAAACAGGTACGCAAGGTGTTTGCTCATACTTATGATGTGATGGATGTTGATGATTCTGTTGGTTATAAGCAGCAGGAAATACTTGTGCGCCTGAATAGGGAAAAGGCAGCACATCTGGGTGTTTCAACGGGTGAAATCGCACAGGCTTTGCATGATTTTCTGGCAGGCTTTGATATTGGCGCCGTACATGTGGATACGGAACGCCATCCGGTCAATCTGCGGGTGCGTATGCCGAGAAATATGCGTGTACGCGCATCCGATCTGGACCGGATTTATGTGAGCGGCAAGGCCGGTCCGGTTTCGCTGTCCGCCATTGCATCATTGCAAAAAGCGGTCGTTCCCGCACCGCTGTTTACCAAGGATGGCCATAATGTCAGCTATGTCAGCGGCGAACCCGAACGAGGATCACAGGTATATTCGCTGCTGGGTATGGACAAACATCTGGACGGCAAGGAGCTCCTGCCGGGCGTACGCCTGAAAACCGGTGGTATGCACTTTACCGATACCCAACCCGACGACACCTTCGGCTATTCATTATTGTGGAATGGTGAAATGCGGCTGACCCTGGATGTGTTTCGCGATTTGGGTGCCGCCTTCATCGTTGCGCTGGTGCTGATTTATTTGTTGCTGGTAGCCTATTACGGCCAGCTCGCCCTTCCCATGCTGGTAATGGCACCCACGGCCCTGACCCTCATTGGAATTTTCCCCGGCCATATGCTGACCGGACAACCGTTCACCGCCACATCCATGATCGGTATGATTGCTCTGGCGGGAATTGTGGTACGTAATTCCACCCTGCTCATCGATTTCATCATCGATTACCGGCGGCAGGGTTTTGATGTCAAAACTGCAGTGCTCGAAGCCGGTGCCGTACGGGCCCGCCCGATCCTGCTTACCACGCTGGCCATCATCGCCGGAACATCCATCATGATCACCGACCCTGTTTTCGGCGGTCTCGGCGTTTCGATGGCCTTTGGCTCACTGGCCGCAACGGTGCTGACCCTGTTCATTATCCCCCTCACCTATTACCTCTGGCAGAAGGACAAACCGCTGACTCCGGAAGCCCTTGATCTACCAGAGGATAAATTCCAACCAAAAGGAGTAATATCATGACGATTCAACGCGCTATCCGTATAATCGCCGGCAGTTTTATCATGTTGTCGGTGGTGCTCGCCTCGATTTACAACGGTGTGCAGCTAGCCAAACCGACATGGCTTTGGTTTACGCTGTTTGTCGGTGCAAACCTGTTCCAGTCCGGCATCACCCGCTGGTGCCTGATGGAAATAATATTGACAAAGGCAGGCATGAAACCTTGCTGTGGGCAAGACTGAACTGAATGACGGGTGCGGATGAAACTCCTCCCCGGAAATCATCCACATCTGTCAGCCAAAGAGGGTACACTTGAGTGACAAAATCACTGAAACAGGGTGTAACCCGCCCAGTATGGGAGGGAATAAATATCAAGGAGATATGCAATGAAACAATGGATATGGATAATAGCTCTATGCTTCACGATACCGGCCATGGCCGGTACCCACGAAACAGATAAACAAACAGCAGCAAATTACGAAAACACGTCCGTTAACTATGCCTATGAGCACTGGAAACAGGGAGGCAACTCGTTAATTCCATTTACATTTCTCGATGTGCGCACACCGGAGGAATATGCCGCAGGGCATATCCGTGGCGCACACCTGATACCACTACAGGAGTTGGCCGGACGTATAAACGAAATCCCCAGATATAAAGCAGTATACGTCTATTGCTCTTCCGGCAAACGTTCCTCTCGTGCTGCTACGTTGCTTGCAAAACACGGGTTTTCCAATATTGTGAATATCGTCGGTGGCATCGCGGCATGGAAAAAAGCCGGTTACCCGGTGCAATCGAAGTAACATAATGATAGAGAAGCCTGAAAAAGTGGGTACATGGGCCGACATGGGCGATACCGGCATTGCATTTGTTGCTGATCCACAGACTCCGCCGCGCAACGTCGCATGGGCCAAAAGTGGGCGCTGGGGACATCTGGCCAAGGCTGGCTTTGAAAAGTGTTTTTTATGCAACTTAAAAAAGAGGACGAGCGAGCCGTTCTATGAGAAAGCCATTATGAAA
>CAZEMN010000011.1:0-27612 GCA_964513335.1 uncultured Zetaproteobacteria bacterium
CAACGAAAAATTTGCGGCAGTTGGCGCTACTTGATGCTTAACCGGACAGCAGTGACCGAAACCGAAGGATTTCATCGTTACCATGCTTTTGCGGGCAAAGGCCATCAACTGTTTGATCATATCCGCCGCACCAAAGCTTAGCTTTTCAATGGTTTTCAGATTCCGCTGCGCATCGGGCAAATGTTTCGTCGAAGCCTTCGCCAGATAGATATTGCCGATAATGCCGGCCAGTATATTATTAAAATTATGGGCAATACCACCCACAAGCGTGCCCAGAACCTCCATTTTCTGTGCCTCGCGAAATTGTTCCTCCAAACGCTCATATTCAGTCATATCTTTCTGGATACACACATAATGCGTAACAATCCCTTGCCCATCCTTAAGCGCGGCTACGGAACACAGGGAAGGGTAATTGCTTCCATTTTTTCGCCTATCGGTTAATTTCCCCTCCCATGCTCCTTTAGATTCAATCCCCTGCCATAGTTGCTTATAGGGTTCGGTTGTGCGCACGCCGGGACGGGCAAAGTAGGCAACCTTCCCTACGGCTTCTTCCTGTGTATAACCCGTACCATTACAAGCCGCCGGATTAAAATATTCGATCACACCACCCTTGTTCAAAATCATCACAAAGTCTGCCGATTGTTCCACAGCATGATAAAACATTCTCAGCACATCTTCGATACGTTTACGTTCGGAGATATCCGTCACGATACCTTGAACAACATGCCTGCCGTCAATCTCAATGCGGGACAAAAGCACCTCAGCGAGGAATGTTGCGCCATCGATACGCTGATGCATCCATTCAAACTGACAAGAACCATCCTTCAGGGCCGTAGCAAGATGGCGTTTGGCAGCCTCCTCGGACTTTGTTCCATCAGGTTGATATTCCGGCGAAAATTCGACTGGCGAATGCCCCAGAAACTGCTCTGCCAAATCAATCCCAAACATCTCAAGCGCAGCCTGATTACAATCGGATAATATTCCCTCCTCCAAGGTTGTAATCGCGGCCTTGCTGGCATCGACCAGCGTTCGATATCTGGACTCACTCGTTTTCAGTTGCTGCGTCCGTTCTTCAATCTTCTCATCCAGCGTGGCATTGATTTTCTGCAAGGTTTGAACCAGTGAAAATTTATCGGCAATGGCCACAACGGATTCAACCACCTGATGTAGCAGCGCATTGTTTTTCGCAATCCTGTGGTCTTCTTTGTCATCGCATGCAAATAAAAACACGCCGGATGGGATAAAGCGTGATGTAAACGGAATCGCCAGAATTTCTTTGGGCCTGAAATCATTCAGGATATTGCAATCGGGCCATGTCATTTTACTGCATTCATCCCCCGATAAATAACAACTCTCTTGTGTAACCACATCCCTGTCAGGTTCCATCTCCTGGCTAAGGCCATTGATATTCTCATGTGAAAATGTGAGCGCGGACGAAACAATCTTCATCCGGGTATCGTGAACAGATGCACAGGCGCACAGGGGAATGTCCTTGAGAATCGATGTGCGTTCGAGTGCGGTTTCCAAAATTTCTTGCGGGTCTTCCATCCCACTGATGGATTCGGAGATGAGGCCAAGCAGCAAAATATCCTCTGTCCGTTCGGCCAGCAGAGCGTTTTCCTCCTCAAGGATGCGAAGCTGCTCCTCGAGTTCTCTTATCCTGATTTCGGGAGAGTCAGGCTGCCTGTTCATGATGATGCAGGAATTGCAACAGATGGCCGCTTACCCATTCCGGTTCATCCTCCTGGATAAAGTGCCCCGCGGTCGCAATACGCCGTAGTTCACTACCGGGAATCTCGGCATGCAATCTTTCAGAAATAGCAACGGATAAAAATGGATCCGCATCGCCGCGCAAAATGAGCACGGGTAACGTCAATTTTCTCAAATCTGCTTCGATATCCATCAGGTTGTGGTTGTCCAGGCATTTGGCGAAGTGCAGAAATGCCTTGCGTCCTTCCGGGCTTTGCATCGGAGCATTGAATAGCGCTATCAGTTCCTCCGTAATAGATTCCTTGTGATAAATACCTTTTCGGATGAAAACCCTGAAGGCCCCCAAATCAAAGGCACTCATCATAAAATGCCGGATAATCGGTGTACGCATAGCCGTGATCGGCTGCACCGGCCAAAAATCGTAAGCCACGCTATTGATTAACGTCAGGCTGTGGAGCATCTCAGGATGGTTGACAGCAAGAATCTGCCCCATGCCGCCTCCCAGGTCATGCCCCACAAAATGGAACTTTTTCACACCAAGACCGGAGATAAATTCTCTCAACATTTCAGCGTGATCCTTGATGGCGTAAGAAACATCCAACGGCTTATCTGATGCACCACAGCCCAGAATATCTACAGCAATGACATCATAATTTTTTGCCAGAACAGGGATTATTTTGCGCCAGATAAATGAATAGGTAGTAATGCCATGTACCAGAAGCACGGTTTCGCCTTGTCCCTGGCGGGTGTAGGCCAGTTTGTGCCCTGCTACAGTACAATGGTCCATGTTTTCCCCAATTCCCCTGATTGATCAGCGAGATCATTACCTCGACTGAGGCGCAGTTATAGTCCAAAAGCATGATAGATGCCAATTTAGTGGGCAACTTTTGTGGATTTGCCGACAGAGTCCTTCAGGCCGATCCGGTATTTGACATTTGTAGAACCATAGCGGCAATCGTTTCAGCGGGATTTTTGTCTCCCAATAACGAGCGTAATGATGCAAACTTCTCCTGTTGCCGTATGGCATCTTTCTTGCCATGCAGCAAGGGCAACGCCGCACGAACGATATTCTCCACCGTTGCATCATCCTGAATCAGTTCAGGCATTACTGGCGCGTTCAACAAAATATTAGCCAAACCGGCATAAGGCGCCTGTACAACTTTTTTCGCTATGAACATGGTCAGCATCGAGGTACGGTAGACCAGCACGGTGGGCACATCCCACAGCGCCAGTTCCAGTGTAGCCGTACCCGAAACCGCGATGGCAGCATCCGCCCGCAGCGCAAAACCTGCTTCCATCCGGCTAATAGGAACAATCCCTTCCTTCATTAGCGGTTCCAGCAATGTTTTGTCCACACCCGGCGCCTGCGGAACGACACAGCGGGCATCCGGGCATTGCTGTTGAATAATTTTCCATGACTCCACAAGCAATGACACATGGTGCGCCAGTTCGGAAGGACGACTCCCCGGCAACATTGCGAGAACAGGTGTGTCTTCCGGAAATCCCAGACGCTGCCTGAATTCTGCCCTATCCCATCCCTGTACACATGCAGCAGCACTCGGATTTCCCACATAATGCGCGTCAACGCCATGCTTCCCGAACCACTCCGGTTCAAATGGCAGAATACACGCCAGTTTATCCTGGGATCGTTTCAGGCGCTTTACCCGCCAAGCCCCCCATGCCCAAAGCTTGGGCGCAATATAATGCAACACCGGGATTCCGAGCTTTCGAAGCTTTTTTCCCAGACTCATGTGAAATCCTGAAAAATCCACCAGTATGGTTACGTCGGGCTTATTACTAGAAGCCCATTTGAGTATTTCGTTTCGCGCGCGCCGGATGCGTGGCAGTGCCTTCAATACATCGCTAACGCCCATCACATTCAACTGTTCCATGTCAATCAACGTCTCACAGCCTGCATTCTTCATGGCTGGACCTGTAATTCCGTATATATCGGGAGGATTGTGACCGGCATTCAGGCTTTTAATGACGGCAGCCGCATGCATATCCCCCGAAGCTTCACCGGCACTGATCAGGATGCGCATATCAAAACAGGCGTTTATGCGGTGGTGCCTTGCAACCCGAACACAGATATTTCGTATTGCTCTGCAATTTTTTCCACTTTTTCCCGTTCCAGGATAAGGGTTTTGCCAGCCTCGACTGCCAGCACTTTACATCCGGATGCGTGCATTGCTTCAAGGGTGTCCGGGCCAATGGCTGGCACGTCAAAACGCAGGTCCTGCCTGGGTTTGGCAACCTTGACGACTATCGCCTTGCCGCTACCCATGGAGCCTCCTCTTTGAATCGCCTCATCGGTGCCTTCAATGGCCTCCACGGCCAACACGGCACAATCCTGCACCACCACGGTTTGCCCAATGTCAAACGCAGCAATGCCACGCGCTTGAATGTAACCGAAATCCATGTCACGGAAGTCTGCCTTGGTGGGCTTTGGACCAAACAAAGGGCCTTCCCCGGCCAGCATTTCACCGGCATACTGAGTTTGAGGCAGCACCTTGATGCCAGCTTTGATGACCTCATCCGCGATGGCATTCATCAGGGTGTCGTCCTTGCGATCCGGAATTCTTGCCAATGTTTTAATCGCTGTAAGATCAGGCCTGAAATTGCGGAACAAGTGAAGTTTACGCACCTTGCCGGCAAAAATAATGGCATCAACATTCGCGGCCTTAAACGCCCGTATCATGCCGCCCAACTTGCCCACATGCAGCCAGCAGATTGATGCCGAGTAACGCTCGATCTCGGGAAATGTTTCCTCCCGTGCAGCGACGGTATGCACTTCCACGCCCTGACGCTGAAGACTGGCCGCAAGCTCCAGAGGAAAAGAACCATAACCCGCCACCAGACCCAGTCTGGACGGCGGTGATTTTTCTTCACCCGGCATCGCGTTTGTGAACGACCAGTCCGCGTTGCGCACTATCAACAAACTCAAGCATTTCCATGGCATGCAGATTGTCGCGAACAATGGGTCTTGCCTGCTCTATCCGACTCGCAAGAGATTCATTACTTTGCAACAGTATCCTGTATATTTGCTTGAGAACTTTAACATCCTGCAGCGTAAAACCACGCCGCTTCAGGCCCACAAGGTTCAACCCCGTCAATTCCGCCCGATATCCTCCTGAAACCAGACAGAAAGGCGACACATCCTTGTTGATGCCGCACATCCCTCCAATCATCGCATAGCGCCCAATACGCACAAATTGATGAATTGCAGACAGGCCGCCGACAATCACACCGTCTGCAATCTCAACATGACCGGCAAGTGTGGCGCAATTGGCCAGAATGGTCTCATCACCGATTTGGCAATCGTGCGCCACATGCACATAGGCCATCAGCATGTTCCTGTTGCCAATACGGGTCTCCATGCCACCGCCTTCCGTACCGGTATTGATGGTCACATTCTCACGGATGGTGTTGTCGTCCCCAATCACCACACGGGATGCTTCACCGTGATATTTCAAATCCTGGGGTTCATTTCCAATGGCTGCAAACGGGAAAATTCGATTTCTTTCTCCGATGCGTGTATGGCCTGACACTACAACATGCGAAACAAGCTCGGTACCAGCACCGATATGGACGTGTTCTCCCACCACGCAATAGGGGCCAATCGTAGCATCCGGATGTATTTCAGCATTTTTTGTAACAACTGCCGTGGGATGAATCATCGCAACCACTCAGGCGCCTTGGATTTCACTTCATGGCAAGGCGCGGGAAGCGCAGAACCGGAGCATATGTGGGTATATGTGAGGATTCGAGCATCGTAGCAACGCCTCCATGAAGCAAAAGACGTGGTGGATGAGTGGTTGCGAATCATTAACCCACCTCATCCCTGGGCATCATCGTCGCCATCAAATTACCTTCACAGGCAAGCTCGCCGTCCACCAGCGCCTGCCCGTGAAACTTCCACATCAGCCCCCTGCGACGCAGCAGTGTAAGTTCAAACATCACCTGATCTCCCGGACGCACTGGTCGGCGGAAGCGAACACCATCAATTCCGGTAAAATAAACCAGATATTCCCTATCCTTGGGCATGGACTGAAATGCCAGCAATCCGCCCACCTGAGCCATTCCTTCAACCAGCAGTACCCCTGGCATCACCGGATAATCCGGAAAATGTCCCGTAAACTGAGGTTCGTTATACGTCACATTTTTGATAGCACGAATAAATTTTTCTTCCTCAAAGTCCAGCACCTTATCTACCAGTAAAAACGGGTAACGGTGCGGAAGCAACTTCAAAATCTCATCAATATTCAATTCGGGCATAGCCTTCTCTCCCTGCTCCCCTTTTCTCAACCTCTTCTATTTCCCGGAACGGTTTCCGAACGTTTTCCACAATTCCGGTAGCCGCAATGTAATAGCGGAAATCCTTAGCCAGAGCCGGTGCGGCATGGCCGGGAACCCTGCGTAAGTCCCACCAGCCTCCAGGTCACTCGAAACACCGCTCTTGGCGGCAATCTTACAGCCGTCACCAATGTGAAGGTGTCCGGCCGTACCCGCCTGACCGCCAAACTGACACCCCTGCCCGATGACTGTAGAACCCGATATTCCAACCTGGCTGGCCATAATGCTGTATGCGCCGATTTTTACGTTATGCCCAATTTGTATCAGATTATCCAGCTTGACCCCCTGGCCAATCACGGTATCGCCAATGGCACCACGGTCAATGCAGGTATTGGCGCCAATCTCCACATTATCTTCAAGTAAAACACGCCCGGTCTGGGGAATCTTCAGATGCTCACGTCCTGTCCACGCGTAACCGAAACCATCGGAACCAATCACCGCGCCCGGCTGCAAGATCACGTTATTCCCGAGTTCACAGGCTGCACCAACCACGGTACGGGAATGCAGAACGCATGAATCACCAATTCTTGCGTCATCTTCGACAATACAGCCCGAACCAATACGGCTGCCCGAACCAATATGCACATTTTTGCCAATCACCGCCAGAGGTCCAACATCAACGTCCTCCGCAAGACTGGCTGTTGTATCGATCACAGCTGATGCATGGCGTAACCCGCTTGCCTGTTTGGCGGGATGGTAGTGGCACTGCAACATGGCAAACGCCAGATAAGGATCCGCAACACGAAGGACGGGGCGGGATCCATTCGGGAATGCCTTATGATTAAGAAGAATAACACCTGCACGTGATGTTTCGAACTGTGTTTTGTAGCGCATATTTGCCAGGAACGAAGCATGATCCGGCCCCGCATGTTCCAGTGTACTCACACCCGTAATGTCTGACTCCGGATCGGCATGTTCCAACTTGCCACCCACAAGCCCGGCAATATCACGAAGAAACATTTGCCGTGAATCCGGGGTTTCTACTTGCCTGAATCGAGAAGCTTGGTGACCTGCATTGTTACATCATGCGATGGTGAAACATAGAGCACTGAAGACCGGGTTAAAATAAAGTCATAGCCATTCTTTTTACCAAATTCACGAATTTTCTTTCCAAATTTCGTATTAATCCCCTGAAGGATGCGATTTCTTTCAAGCGTCATCGCTTCCTGGGCATCCTGCAACTTTCGCTTGAAGTCCTTTTTCATATCATTGATATCCTGTTGTTTCCTGGACAAGCGATCCGGCGACATGGCCATGGACTGACTGGTTAAATCCTTGTCCATCTGGGTAATGCGATTCTTCAGCGTTTCCAGTTCCTTTTGTTTGGCCTTCTTGATGCCTTCCAGTTGCTGTTGCCCCGCCCGATACTGTTTCGTATTCTCAATTGCACTTTTTACATCGACAAATCCGATCTTTAATTCAGCAGCGACAACCTGTCCGCTGGTGAATACACCCATCGCCAGAATTGCTGCCATTAACATACGATACCGCATTCATTGCTCCTTTTATGTACTGACCGGAATTATCCTGATAAACCCGGCTAATGCTATACATTTTCTTCTGTTCTTAAAACGTCGAACCCAATGCAAACTCAAAGCTCTTGGTAATATCATCCGGTTGTTTGCGCAAGGCAAAGCCCCATACTAACCCGACTGGCCCGATGGGGGAAAGCCATTCAATGCCAAACCCAACCGATACTCTCGCCTGAGCGAATTTCATGGTTTTATTGAAATCGGCAATCGAAGCAATATCCGCGAAGGTTAGGCCCCGGAACCCCGCAGTTTGCATGTATGGCAACGGAAAAAACAGGTTTACGGAAGCCCTTGCCGTTTTATTACCCCCAATCACTTCGTTCGTTGCCGGGTCACGAATCGTTACGCCATATTGATCAAACCCCCGGATACTGCCAATGCCCCCCATTGAAAAACGACGGAAAATAGGCACCTCACGGCTCGAATAGTCATGAATATATCGTACATCAAATGACGGGTTCAGGGTAAAATCATTACCCATTGGAAAAAAAGCCGCCCCGGTTAACGATGACTGCACAAACTTGTTGATACCGCCCGCGCCGGCAACGCCTATGCTACCACTGAGTAAATAACCTTCTTTGGGCGTAATAAAGCTGTCACGCGTATCCCAGCTCAAGCTTTGGGTCACTTCCCCTGTCGTCTGCCTGCCTGACTGGGATATAAGGATCTGGGACGCATTGGTGGGAAGATCAAAAATATCCGTATCGCTAAACTGATAACCAATGCTATAACCGAAATTATCCGTAATCGGGATGCCGAACCCAAAACCACCACCGAAGCTGTTCTCTTTATAGAAAGTGAAGGTCTGCAAGCGTGATTGCCGTTTGAATACATTAACACTGGCGCTCAGATGTTTACCCAGAAAAAAAGGATCGGTCAAACTTGCATCGATATTCTGGGTTCTGGCGCCTATTTCACCGCTCAGCCTTGCGTTGTAACCTTTACCAAGGAAATTTCGTTCGTTAACTGAACTCCGGACAAACACCTTCTCCAATTGGGAAAATCCGGCGCCAATCGTAAAAGAGCCGGTCGACTTTTCGTCCACTTCCACCTTCATGCGTACCTTGTCCGGCGTGCTGCCTTTGGGCATGGATACTCGCACATCCTCAAAGAGAGAAAGTTTGTTCAACCTCTCTTTGCTGTCTTCCAGTTTGGTACTTGAAAATCGGGCGCCTTCCTGTTGTCTCAATTCGCGCCTGATAACGGGATCCTCGGTTTTATTGTTGCCACTGATCTCTATGCGTTCTACATAGACTTCTTTCCCCTTTTCAATGTCAAAGGTAAGGGCCACTGTGTGAGCATCGATATCCCGCTGGAATAATGGCGTTACAGTGGCAAATGCGTAACCCTCATCGCCCACCCTTGTCGTGATGTCATTGATGCTATTACGCATTTTATCCAGCGAATACAGATCGCCCACTCCCAGTTGCACCAACCCCATCAGGGTATCCCTGTCCGGAACTATATCGCCCTGAAGCTCGATGGAACTCACTTCGTACTGCGCACCTTCGTGGATGGAAAATGTGATATAAAATGAACGCTTGTCAGAGGAAAGCGATACCAGCGTTGATTCTACCTTGGCATCCAGATATCCCTGATTCAGATAGTGTTGCACAATGAGCTGGCGATCTGCCTTCAGCCGATCGCGGCTAAACACATCACTGTCCTTGAACCAGGCCATCAGGCTGGATTGCCGGGACGCAAGGACTTTCGCCAGATCATCGTCCGGGAAAGATTCATTCCCAATAAACCGGATTCGTTTGATCCGCGTCACATTGCCTTCATGCATTTGGAGTATGATATCCACCCGGCCATCATCACGTGGTTTTCTGAGTGCATCCACTTCTATCTGATAATAACCTTTTTTCAGATAACCACGGCGGATGGTTCGGATATCCCTGTCCAGATCAGGCTTATTGAATATGCGTCCCGGTTTAAGTTTCAGCTTCAGTTTCAGGTCTTTTTCCTTGATTGCATGTATGCCATCCAGCGTCAGGGATGCAATCATCGGATTCTCTTTTACGTGATACGTTAAGTGCCTGCCATCTTCTTTCACCACGCCAAGCACCCTGATATCAGCAAAAAAACCGGTAGCAAACAAGCGTCTGACATCACGGCTAATCCGGCGTTTATCGACCTTCTGACCCACTTTAGTCCGAATTTTGTCCATGATGGCAGCCGTTTCGATAAAGTGGTTCCCGGCAACATTGATTGATACGATCTGCTCTTTCTCTCCATGTGCAGACAGATCATCAGCCAGCAAAGGCGGTATCGAAAGAAAAGAAGCTGCCATGAAAAACACCACAGCAAGCCGCTGCACGCCCTTCACCCCTCAAGCCACCTTGCAATATCATTATAGAAAGCGAATATCATAAGCGCGGCAATGAGCACCATCCCAACCATCTGGGTGCGTTCCATCATCTTGGGCGATAGCGGCGCACCACGTACTTTCTCAATGGACAGATAAAGCAAATGGCCGCCATCCAGAACCGGAACAGGGAGCAGGTTGAGTACGCCAAGGTTCACGGATATCAATGCAAGAAAAGAAATAAAAGCCATAATGCCCAGTTCTGCTGTCTTTCCGGCAATCTGGGCAATCGCAATGGGGCCACCCAGGTTCTTGGGAGATATCGCTGATGTCAACATTTTACCCAGCACCTGAAAGGTCAACGTAGTGACCTCCCATGTGCGTACAAACCCGTATTTTAGACCTTCAACCGGTCCCATACGATAGATGACTAAAGGATACAGGGGTTTTGCCATCATTCTGGCGCCGATGCGTCCGCGTCCTTTTTCATCGCTTTCAGGCGTGATCGCCAGATTAAGCAGCTCCCGTCCACGCTTGACATTCAGAGTGATGGGTTGGCCGGCATATTCCCGAACCTGACGAATAAACCCGCCAATGCTGGAAACGGCTTCATCTTGCACCTGCAAGACTTCATCTCCGGGCTTCAAACCGGATTTCGCTGCCGGTGCACCCGCCATGACCTCCGCCACCAGCACATGCATACCCGGGTCTATTCCCAACTCAGAAGCAACATCCGTCAGCAGCGGATCTTTCTGCGGCACAGGCAGGTTGACGTGCAAAGTTTCAATGCCACCGCCGCGCTCCACCCGGACTTCCAGTGGCGTCCCAACAGCATCCTTGAACCGTTCTTCTATTTGTTGCCATGAATGAACTGGATCGCCATTCAATGTGATAATTTTATCATCGGATACAAAGCCTGACTGCTCCGCGATGGATGCAGGCGCCACATGCCCCACGACGGGCGGTAATACAGACTGTCCTACCCAGCCTATTAGCATATAAGCCACAATGGCAAACAGAAAATTAAAGCCTGGTCCCGCAACGGCAACACACGCGCGTTTCCACGCAGGCTGCGCATCAAATGCGCGCGCCTTATCCTCTTCGGACAACTCCTGCTGGGCTTCCTCACCCTGTTCATCCGGGTTCTCACCCAGCATTTTTACATAACCGCCGAGTGGAATGGCCGCAATCACATAAAGCACTTCCTGATCTCTACTCCGCCATGAAAAAAGCGCCGGGCCAAATCCCACGGAAAACTTCTCAACTTTGATGCCCAGCTTGCGGGCCACGATGAAATGGCCAAATTCATGCACGGCAATCAGCAAGGCAATGGCTACAACAAAGGCAGCCACGGTATGCAATGTTTCGATCAAGTTATCCTCCGCTTGATATTAAGAATGGTGTTGTAAAAAAACATGATTTACCTACAGATTCGTTATGAATGACTCTGTCAAACGCCGGATTTCGCGGTCGCGGGACCATACATCATCCAGGCCATCAACGGAAACATCTTCGCTTGCTTCCAATGCCTGTTCAACCACGCATACAATATCCGTAAAAGAGATACGTCTCTCCCGGAATGCCTGATTGGCAACTTCATTGGCTGCATTCAATGCGATTGCCAGCGAATCATGGCCTGCCAGTACGTCTTTTATCAGCCGCATCGCCGGAAAACGTACTTCATCCACTGCCTGAAAATCCAGCCGCCCATGTTTGGTAAGCTCCAGCATGGAAATACCGGAAGTCAGGCGTGGATGGGTCTGCATGGCATAAGCGACAGGGCCACGCATATCCGGCTCCGCCAGCTGCGCCACGACCGAGCCATCAGTATATTCCACCATGCCATGCACAATGCTCTGCGGATGAATGATGGCTGATAGCTTCTCCGGCTGCATGTCAAACAGCCAGCGTGCTTCAATCAATTCCAAAGCCTTGTTCATCATGGTGGCAGAATCCACACTGATCTTGGCACCCATATCCCAGTTGGGATGCGCCACCGCCTCCTCAAGCGTAATGGCATGCATGGTGGCCGGATCACGGTCACGAAACGGTCCTCCTGAAGCGGTCAGGATAACACGCGAAACCGAATCATGATCATGCCCGGCCAAACATTGGTGCACAGCCGCATGTTCCGAATCCACGGGGACCACTTCAGCACCGCTCTCCCGTGCCATCCGCATAAAAATACGGCCCGCCGTAACCAGACATTCCTTGTTCGCCAGGCCTACCCGCTTCCCTGCCTTAACTGCCGCCAGCGCAGCCGGCAGCCCCACAGCGCCAACCATCGCCGCAAGCACCATATCCACATGAGAATCCGTAGCCATGGCAATCGCAGCATCCATGCATGTTTCAAGCTGTACACCTGCAGGCAGTTTTCCCTTGAGTTGTCCCGCAGCATCGGCATCTGTCATCACCACCCACCGGGGGTGAAGACTGTGCGCCAGTTCAAGCATACGCTGGTGGTTACGGTGCCCTACCAGCGCATAAGCGGAAAATTTATCCGCATGACGCAACAGGATGTCCGCCGCACTTTCGCCAATGGAGCCCGTTGCGCCCAGAATGGTCAGGTATTTCACAGGCCGATCCACAACAGGCCCGCCACTGAAACCGCAGGAACAAGGGCATCAATACGATCCAGTAAACCCCCGTGTCCCGGCAACAGGTTTCCGCTGTCTTTTACATGGGCAGCGCGTTTAACAGCTGATTCTGCCAGATCGCCCAATATCCCCGAAAGGGCCAAGGCGATACCGAGCACGACTGCCAGATTTATCGACACATGAGCATACGGAACCCAGATTGCCGCTGCCGCCAATGCGCCCAGGAAAGTGCCGGCCAAAGCGCCTTCCACTGTCTTTCCGGGACTGATGGCCGGGCAGAGTTTGTTTCTTCCAAAACGTTTACCGGCGAAATAGGCGCCGATATCAGATGCCCAAACGCCTACGAATGCACCCAACGCAAACTGCTTCCCAAAAGGCAACTGGTGAAGCAGTAGCAATACCCATACAAATATCAGCACCCAGATTGCCAGCCAGTACGCTGAAGCCAGTTTGTTCATGACACCGGATAGCGCCTCGTCAGTCGATGTTCTGCCTGAAATCATCAGTAACGCTGTCCATGCCACCCCCAGCAGCAGTATGGCCACAACAGCATGCTCACTTGCCAGAATCAGCGCAACAGCAGCACTGGCAGCTAAAGCAAACCAGAAACGCAAGGGCAAAGAAAGCATACGGACAAGCTCAAACAGGGCCGCAACGGCCAGGATGCCCAGCAGCCAGTCAAACCAAGGAGATGGGGCATACAGTATCCACCAGACCGTCAGGGGCGCAAGAATTGATGCGGTTAAAATGCGTTTTGCCAGTTCAGGCATCATTCGGCACATTCATTATTTTTTTCCTGATTGCTCATTATCAATCTGTCCACCGTTCGATTGATTACTGCTAATCTGTTCGCTGGTCTTGCCAAAGCGCCGTTCACGATGTGAATAGTCATCCAAAGCAGCCTTAAAATCCTGCCGGGTGAATGCGGGCCAGTATTGCCGGGAGAAATAAAGCTCGGAATAAGCGGCATCCCACAGAAAAAAATTGGAAATACGATGTTCGCCACCCGTGCGGATTAACAGATCGACGGGCAACAGGTTTCCACACCAGAGAAACTTCCGGAAACGCTCCTCATCCAGTGCCGCCAAAGCTTTCTGCATATCCGGCTGGTCTAATGCCCAGAGACACGCCGCCCGCACACCCGAGAGTATTTCCTGCCAGCCCCCGTAGTTCAGACAAAGCACAAGATCAATTCGATCATTTGCCTGGGTTTGCCGGCACGCTTTCTCAACCGCCCTTTGCGCCTTCTCCGGTAAGGCGCTGGTATCACCCAGCGCACGTACCCGTACCCCCTTTTCGTTCATGGCGGGGATCTCTCGCGGAAGCAGGGATGCCAGCATGGACATCAACCCGCGCACCTCGATTTTTGGTCTGGACCAGTTTTCCGTGGAAAAAGCAAACAACGAAATCTGGCGCACACCGGACTCCAGCGCCCATTCAACCACCTGCCGCGCCCGAACGGCTCCTTGTCTGTGTCCTTCCAGACGTGGCAAGCCCTGTTGCCTGGCCCAGCGCCCGTTACCGTCCATGATAATGGCGACATGGCGGGGAATTGAATGGTTCGCGGACATTAACCTGAACTATTCATGAATCGCTGTGATGATTGATTCAGGCCTCCGGCCCTCACCCTTCGGGCGACCTAAAGTTCGTCCAAACAGCCTCCGGCTTTTTTGTGCGCAGGGCATTTGTTCGCAGCAGATTTTGAGGAAGGAGTACATAGCCATGTATACGGACGACCGATCAGGTGAATTGCGCTTGCGCAAGAGAGTATCCCGTGGGGGGCGAGAGATTCGTTGCGGACAAAGGGACAAGCAAGGGAGCGGCAGCATTTATAAATAATTCAGGTTAGACCGTCAGAATGTCTTTCTCTTTGCGATCCAGCACCTGGTCTATTTCGGCAACAATACGATCAGTCAACGCTTGAATATCCTCTTGCAAACGCTTGCTTTCATCTTCGGATAAACCGGCATCTTTCACTTGCTTCTTTACGCCATCATTGGCGTCACGGCGCACATTGCGTACCGCTACCTTGGCCTTTTCGCCCAGTTGTTTAACCTGCCGCACAAACTCTTTTCTCCGGTCTTCGGTCAGCTCTGGCAACACGAGGCGAATCACTTCCCCGTCACTGTTGGGGGTGATCCCGATATCAGAGGCAAGAATAGCCTTTTCGATTTCCCGAAGCATAGGTTTTTCCCATGGGGAGATAACGATCATACGTGGTTCGGGTACGGAAAGATTTGCCACCTGATTGATCGGAACTTCACTGTTGTAATACGAAATCCGGACATGATCAAGTAATGAAGCATTGGCTCGCCCTGTCCGTATTCTGGACAATTCATCTTTCAGAACCGCCACGGATTTTTGCATTCTCAATTCAGTAGATTCAAGCATGGTTTACTCCTCTCTTACCAAAGTCCCCACTGCCTCACCACGGACAGCCTTCATCAGGTTGCCCGGTACATTGATATTAAATACGACAATCGGCATATCATTATCCCTGCAAAGCGACATCGCGGTAGCATCCATTACGCCAAGTTTATTTGTCAGGGCATCAGTAAATGACAATTTCGTATAGCGCTTCGCCTTACTGTCCAATTTCGGGTCCGTAGAATAAACGCCATCCACTTTGGTGCCTTTCAATACAACGTCAGCACCAATTTCCATTGCTCGCAAACTGGCCGCAGTATCCGTGGTGAAATAGGGATTACCGGTGCCTGCGGCAAAAATCACGATGCGCTCTTTTTCCAGATGCCGGATTGCTCTGCGCCGGATATAGGGTTCAGCCACTTCCCTGATATGCAATGCCGAAACAACACGCACATTTTCACCTTGCCGCTCAATAGCATCCTGTAACGCTACCGCATTCATCACGGTTGCCATCATTCCCATGTAATCCGCACTGGCCCTGTCCATGCCTTTGGCTGCCCCTGTTAATCCCCGGAAGATATTTCCTCCTCCGATAACAACAGCAAGCTGCACGCCATATTTCCGGACATCAACCAGTTCACGCGCAAGACGGCTAATGGTTTCAGAATTAATACCATAACCCTCCTCCCCCATCAACACCTCACCGGAAAGTTTGAGCAATATCCTCTCGTAAGGATGGCCCGTCCCGGACTGCTGAGAATCGGTGGGTTTGGAGGAATCAACCATTGACTTGGGCAGCTACCTCTGCGGCAAAATCACTCTCTTCTTTTTCAATACCCTCGCCAAGCTGGAAGCGGCTCATAAACATCACATCTGCATCCGCCTGCACTGCGGCCACTGCCTGGGCAACCGTTTGATCTGTATTGATGACGAAATCCTGCTCCAGCAGACAAATATCGGAGTAAAATTTATTCAACTGCCCACTCACAATCTTCTCAATAATCTGCTCCGGCTTTCCTGAGGCGGCTGCGCGTTCGGACAAAACCTTACGTTCGCGCTCCACTACATCCGCAGACACTTCCTCACGACGAATATACTGAGGATTGACTGCCGCTACATGCATCGCAATGCTGCGCGCGAGTTCACTCAGCGTATCATCGGCTTCACCTTTAAGCCCTACCAGTACGCCAATCTTGCCTTCGCCATGAACGTAGGCAGAAACGATACCATGCTCTATCCGAACACGCTCAAAGCGGCGGATATTCATATTTTCACCGATGGTGGCAATGAGCTGCGACAGCGCCTGTTCAACCGTATGCCCATCACCAAAGTCCAGCGAATTCAATACTTCGATATCCGTCGGTTCTTCACGTAAGATAAGCTCACATAATTTCTCAATAAAACACCTGAACTGCTCGTTTTTACTAACGAAATCAGTTTCAGAATTTACTTCAACGACAACACCGGTATTTCCTTTGGCTACTGCCGTCACAATCCCTTCAGCAGCTACACGGCCCGCTTTCTTGGCTGCGGCAGACAGACCTTTCTTACGAAGAACATCCACGGCAGCATCCATATTCCCATCCGATTCAGACAATGCCTTTTTACAGTCCATCATCCCTGCACCTGTCATCCCACGCAATTTTTTGACATCAGCAGCCGTAATCTGGCCCATTTATTTCCTCCGTTTTATCCGGTTTGTTTCAACTATCAATAGTATCTATGCAGCCTTGGCTTTGGCCTCTTTGGGTTTAGCCGTATTCTTGGTTTTGGGCTTTGTTTCACCCGCTTCAGCCTTCTTTGTAGAATGCGCAGCCTTTTCAGGCTCGTCGTTTCCCCCGGCCGCTTCTTTTTCAGCAGTGTCTTCCGCTGTTTCAGATGACGCTTCCGCCTTGGCTTCCGTTACTTCTACGGGAGTTTCAACGGCTTCCACGACAGCTTCATCCTGTACGGAAACAGACTTCTCGCCGGCAACCTCCGCCTCAATTGTTTCACCGGTTGATGGCGCTGGCGTAATAACATCCTCGCCTTCTTCAATATTTTCCAGCCGCCAGGTCTCAGCGCCTTCGATCAATGCATCGGACATTTTACTGCAAAACAACCGAATAGCGCGAATCGCATCGTCATTGCCGGGAATAATATAATCAATCCCTGACGGGTCGCAGTTGGAGTCCACAACAGCAACAATCGGGATCCCCAGTTTACGAGCCTCGGCAACTGCCAGAGATTCCTTGCGTATATCAATCACAAACAGACAGTCAGGGAGGCTCAACATTTCCTTGATGCCGCCCAAAGAACGTTCCAGTTTCTCCAGCTTGCGCCCCAACTGTAGTCCTTCCTTCTTGGTCAACAGTTCAAAAACACCTTCTTCCTTCTGTCGTTGTAAGTCTTTCATTTTGCGCACGGATTGCTGCACGGTGGAAAAATTGGTCAATGCACCACCCAACCAGCGGTGATTGACGTAAAACTGGCCGGCCCGGCCACCCTCTTCACGAATCGAGTCACGTGCCTGCCGCTTGGTGCCAACGAATAATACCCGGCCACCGGCTACCGCCAGTTCATTCATGAACTGGTAAGCCTCATTGGCCATTTTCAGGGTCTTTTGCAAATCAATAATATGAATGCCGTTACGCTGGCCAAAGATATAAGGAGCCATTTTGGGATGCCAGCGGCGTGTCTGATGCCCGAAATGCACACCGGCCTCGAGCAGTTGTTTCATGGTAAATTGAGACATTTCGTCTACCTCCGATTGTTATGTCCTCCACCGCCCATCGTCCTTCCGGGTAACCATCCGGACACAATCAGTATTGAGGCGGTGTGTGAAGTGGCGCGCTTTCTACCCAAATACCCACGGACAATCAAGGGTAAACTGTATTTAAGGACGCTCTGAACAAGTCCTGTGGCCCATGGAGAACTATTCCTCTAGCCTCCCATGGCCCAGGTGATAAGAATTCGTGCAGAACCCAGAACCGGCGGCCCGATCACGCTTTGCAACACGCCGGTCAGCAATAGAGCAACAATGATAATAAACCCATAGGGTTCAAGACGAGATAAACGATAGCCTGCCGGCCCCGGCAAAAGACCCACGGCAACTCGCCCGCCATCCAGTGGCGGCAGCGGAATCAGGTTGAAAATACATAATACCATGTTGATGAGGATAGAAGCCTGACACATCGCTCCCACAGGGTTGGCCAGCCAAAGCATCGTTGCCGGGAGCCTGACTATGGCATACAAAAGCACCGCCGAGGCCAATGCCAGCAGGAGATTGGTCACGGGCCCTGCCAGGGCCACCCACACCATGTCCTGCTTTGGACGCCTGAGCTTACGAAAATCAATCGGCACGGGCTTGGCGTAGCCGAACAGAAACGGTGAACCGACAACCAGCAGTAGAATGGGAACCAGAACTGTGCCAATCGGATCAATATGTTTGAGCGGGTTGAGCGTCAACCGCCCCATCCAGCGAGCCGTATCATCGCCCAGTTTATCCGCCACCCAGCCGTGCGCCACTTCGTGCAATACGATAGCTAAAAGAACGGGAATGGCCCATATGCTGATACCGTGAATGATTGCGTTTATATCCATGCCGCAACCTTAATCTGCATTATTCACAAATGATATGGCTCCCGCACACCCGGATGATCGGCAGGGGAAGCCTTCGTATTGCGCGTGGCCAGTAAAACGAAGTCATGCTTCAACCACAAATCCGCAAAAAAAAACCTATATTCATAGATTGACAATGATTGGATGTGGAAACTATACTGTCATGAGCAAAGGAGGTTACGATGCATATTTCCCTTACCCCACTGCTTGAGTCCAAAATCAAAGCCAAGGTAAATTCCGGCTTGTACAACAACTCAAGTGAAGTCGTCCGCGAGGCATTACGTTTCATGGAAGAAAATCAGGATATCGTCCAGCAAATAAAAATGAATCACTTACGCCAAGCCGTTTCCATGGGTGCGGATGAGGCAGAAAGGGATGAATTTAGCCCCCGCTCCGTCCAGGATATTATCTCGGAATCGAATCACACCGTATGAGCCGTGTTTATCAGCTTACCCGCATTGCTGATAACGATCTGACAAAAATATGGCATGACACCTGTGAGCACTGGGGTGCCAAACAAGCCAACAAATATCTGACCGAACTTGAGTCATGCTTCATTGAGCTTACCCAACACCCGGAATTAGGAAGAAACCGCCCTGAGATAAGAGAGGGCTACCGATCCATACCCAAAAATAAGCATCTGATATTTTATCGATATCATCATGACCTCATTGAAATCATCCGGGTTTTACATCAACGCATGGAGATAGAAGATCATATCTAATCGATAGTAATAAAGACCCGGCACTCAATCAGATCGGAAAAGGCGGCTCTGTGAAGGATTTTCTGTAGCGTGGGAGCGATGAATGCTCCAACAAGTGGCCCAACCCCGTCAGAACCCGAAGCTGCATGGTTCCTTTATCTGATCCGCTGCAAAGACGGTGCTCTTTATACTGGCATTACCACCAATGTGGACCGTCGCTTTGCCGAACATCAATCAGGCAAAGGGGCGAAATACCTGCGTGGAAAAGCGCCGCTCACACTGGTTTTTCAACAAAAGATCGGCTCGCGCTCCGCAGCACTCAAAGCCGAAGCTTCAATCAAGAAATTACCCAAAGCGGATAAAGAGACAATCATCAACTCAGGCAAGGCAATGAAATAAATAACTTTCCCGATCACTCTTGCCATACTCATTTTAATTGTATGTGAATTTTCTCTTTCCCAAACTCTACGCTATCGCCTGAAACAATCTTTTTCCTTTTCTGGGTTTCTACCTTTCCATTCACTAAAACCTGACCTTCAGCGATCACATGTTTTGCCTCACCACCACTGGAGACCATGCTTTCAAATTTCAGCAGCTTATAGAGTTCAATAGGCTCACTTGAAACTGTAACTTCTCTCATTTTATAAATACCTCATTTCAACATTCAAGACCCAACCCCTCTGCTTCCTATGCATTCGAATTTCCCTTTGAGTTCAGGGATGAAGCATGCGAGGTTACACTTTTTACTTGATGAAACGAGGTATTATCCAATGAAGACGCATTTATTCTCCGCGATAGCGGCTTCGTCCAACCCTGTGTTCAAGCGGGATGTCGAAAAAGCCCGCCGCCCCTTAACTCCACGTTTGGCAAATTGATATGGACTTACTTTCACTGGCAGTAGGCTTTGTTGTTGGTACGTTAACTGGTGCTGCGGGTCACTACTTCGGCGAGAAGTACACCGACCAGCGAAGGTCGAAGGAACTCGCCTCATATCTGGATAAAGAATGGGCGAACTTAGATAAGCGCTTTCCAAAAGTTATCGCCGCGATGAAAGCAGATGTTAATAATCCAAAGCTCGCTAATGTCCGGGAATTCTTTGTGAAAAGCAGTCGTACAACCGTCAATCGCTCAGAACCTTGTTTTGAATATCATACCGATGTTCATGCTGATCTATCTGCTGCAATAACGCACTTGGAAGAGCTTGGTTACATAGTTGATATCACGACTGGAAATTGCCAAATGTACCGTATGACAGAGCATTTTGTTGTCAAGCTCCGGGATACCTAACAACACCATCAACTCTGGCAGTGAAAAGGGTCGCTCCTTCGTCGCGGCACTTTTCACTGCCGATTTTGGCAAACGTTATGTGCTGCTCTAACTGCTAAGGGCGAATAGGCGGAATTAACCATGGCTGAGAACCCGGATCAACAGCACCTCGACGAAGGGAGCATAAAGCTACTTCGGGCTTTGGGTGTCTTGGATGGGCAGAACCATGTTACGCCTGAGGCATACATCGGCTTTGTTACTAGGCTCCCGGTAAACGAGCAGGCCCAAGCCCTTGGGATTCCGCTCATTCTCCTTCCTCCGCCTCGTGGAAATGAATCTCCGGAATCGACCGTCGCGAAGTTTTTCTCAAAGGAAAAGGGGTTGCATGTAGATGGTGGCTATGAGGAAAGCTATTTGTTACGTAGCTTTATAACTAGCGTGGCCGTTGGGTTCAATGCCAAGAAAAGGAAGCACGGCCTTTCACATGAGCAAGTCGCAGCAATAGCAAAAACTGTTTCTACCCTTTCGGAAGGCCAGGTAATCCGGCTATTGGAGGAGAACAACGTAGTGTTTCAGCCACATTTTGGCTTCGCATATAGCATTCAAATGCCGGAAAGAGCTGATGAAAGTCCATATACCAAGGAAAAATTGATCAACCGCTTTTTCAAGGCAGCCTGCTACCAGTTTGAGGAACCTGCGATTAATGATTTGGAAGGAAATGAGGCGCGCTGCAACAAGTATTTGAGGAGCAAAGAGAGAGCCAAGCACTACGCGAAACTAATGCTTACCTACCTTTGGTTATGGCGGTCCTTGTCTTCATTTGAGTGGTCGTCATTAATAAAAGTAGTGCTTGAGAACTGGGACAAGATGGCTACCGGCTGGCCGGATATCAACATAGTGGGCCCGGAAACAGGCTTAATCCTAGTTGAGGTAAAAGGCAAAGATAAGTTGCATACCTCACAGGTCTACACTCTATTGAAACTTAAAGAAGTTCTTGGGCCGCAGAGGTTCGCAATCGCATGGGTAAATCGGATTGCAATGGGTGTGGAGAATAGAGAGCACCAAGAGTCAGTATTGGAGTGGGTGCGTACATCTCCAGAAAATAGAACCAATACGATCAAGCACCCAAAGAGTTTTTATTGTGTATCAAAGGCGCTGCTTTTTTAGTCCATGCGGTGACACAAAAATCAATGAGGTTAGACTTTTTAAATAATTCCCTATTCCTGCCCCAATGTCATTGGTCGTATTACTACGCTTTAACTTACAAAACGAACTACTTCAAGAAGCATCCTGACTAAATCTCTATTTCAACTGCTCCAAATCCCGCACAGCGCCCTTGTCTGCACTGGTAGTCAATGCGGCATAGGCTTGTAGCGCCTTGGAAACCATGCGATCACGATCAACCGGCATCCAGGCATCGCCACCCTTCGCCTCCATCGCTTTTCTACGCGCAACCAGAACATCATCAGATACAGCTAGATGAATCGTGCGGTTGGGGATGTCGATTTCGATGGTATCGCCCTCTTCAATCAGACCAATCGCGCCACCTTCGGCTGCTTCAGGCGAGGCGTGGCCGATGGACAGGCCGGAGGTGCCGCCGGAAAAACGGCCATCGGTCAGCAGCGCGCAATCCTTGCCCAACCCTTTCGACTTCAGATACGAAGTCGGATAAAGCATCTCCTGCATGCCCGGTCCGCCCTTCGGGCCTTCGTAGCGGATCACTACCACATCACCGGCCACAATTTTATCGTTGAGGATAGCTGATACTGAAGCTTCCTGTGATTCAAACACACGCGCGCGACCACTGAATTTCCAGATGGACTCGTCCACGCCAGCCGTCTTCACGATACAACCCCTTTCCGCAATATTGCCATAGAGCACAGCCAGCCCACCCTCTTCGGAATAAGCATGCGCCACATCGCGGATACAACCATTCTCGCGGTCATCATCAAGTTCCTTCCAGTGTTCGGACTGCGAAAAGGCTTCCAGTGAAGGCACACCGCCGGGTGCGGCAAGAAACAGTTTCCGCGCCTCCTTGTTGTCGGGGTTCGTAATATCCCAACTAGCCAGCGCATCGCCCAAACTCGGCGCATGCACGCAACCGGCATCGGCGTGCAACAGGCCAGCACGATTCAGTTCGGCAAGGATAGCCATGACGCCGCCAGCGCGGTGTACATCCTCAAGATGATATTGGGACGATGGAGAAACCTTGCAAATATTTGGAATGCGGTGCGACATGCGGTCGATATCGGCCATGGTGAAATCCACCTCCGCCTCCTGCGCAATGGCCAGCAAGTGCAGCACCGTGTTGGTACTGCCACCCATGGCGATATCCAGCGCAATCGCATTCTCGAAGGTTTCGAACGTGGCAATCGAGCGCGGCAGCACCGAGGCATCATCCTGTTCATAATAACGTTTGGCCAGATCCACCGACAGGCGACCGGCTCGCAGGAACAACTCCTTGCGCGCCGCATGGGTGGCAACCAGAGAACCGTTACCGGGCAACGCCAACCCCAGCGCCTCGGCCAGACAGTTCATTGAATTCGCCGTAAACATGCCCGAACAGGAGCCACACGTCGGACAGGCGGAACGCTCAATGGCCGCTACATCCTCATCTGTCTCCTCCGGATCAGCAGCTTTCACCATGGCATCAATGAGATCCAGGTGCAGTTCGCGATTATGCAACGTTATTTTGCCGGCTTCCATCGGGCCGCCGGAAACGAATACCGCCGGGATATTCAGCCGCATTGCCGCCATCAACATACCCGGCGTAATCTTGTCACAGTTGGAGATACAGACCAGCGCGTCAGCACAGTGCGCATTGCACATATATTCAACCGAATCTGCGATCAAATCACGGCTGGGCAACGAGTACAGCATGCCTCCGTGCCCCATCGCGATGCCGTCATCAATGGCGATGGTATTGAATTCCTTGGCCACGCCGCCTGCCGCCTCAATCTCGCGTGCAACCATCTGGCCCATGTCTTTCAGGTGCACATGGCCCGGCACGAACTGGGTGAAGGAATTGGCAATGGCGATAATCGGCTTATCCCAATCACCTTCTTTCGTCCCTGTAGCACGCCACAGGGCGCGGGCGCCGGCCATATTGCGGCCGTGGGTGGTTGTGCGGGAACGGTATGCGGGCATTGAAATCCTCCGGAGAATCCCGGGCAATTCATGAATAGTCCGGGATAGATTGTGGGCAGGATAGCCCCTCTCAAGCCGTTACGCGACATTGACATCCCGCAGGCACCCTCTGAGACTTCCCATATGAACAGTCAGGCATCCATGCAAACCCTCTACGACACACCTGAACCGGATCTGTTGGGGCAGATCACTCATTTGCGCGCTGAAATTGGCGACGAGGTGTTGATTCTCGGACATCATTATCAACGCGAGGAAGTAATTGGATTCGCCGATATTACGGGGGACTCTCTCAAGCTGGCTCAACAGGCCGCAAAAACCGATGCGCCTTATATCATTTTCTGCGGCGTACATTTCATGGCGGAAACAGCGGATATCCTCACCTCGGATGAGCAAACCGTTATTTTGCCGGACCTCGCGGCGGGCTGTTCAATGGCGGACATGGCCGATGAGGAACAGGTTGATCGCTGCTGGTCTGAACTGGGGGAACTCCTTCAGCCGGAGGAGGTAGTAACGCCGGTAACCTACATCAACTCAACGGCGGCACTGAAAGCGTTCTGCGGCGAACACGGTGGCATTGTCTGCACCTCCAGCAACGCCCGCCGTATCATGGAATGGGCCTGGAGCAATCGTGAAAAAATCCTCTTCTTTCCGGACCAGCATCTGGGTGAAAACACGGCGATGGCCATGGGTATCCCGGAAGATGACATGATTTTCTGGAACCCGGCGCAGCCATTGGGCGGGAATACACCGGAAGCCATCGCCAAAGCGCGCCTGATTCTATGGAAAGGATTCTGCTCCGTGCACCAGTTGTTCAAGCCGGAGCATGCCGAATCGATGCGCCAGGATCATCCGGGCATTGAAATTCTGGCCCATCCGGAATGCTCGCGTGCGGTGTGTGAAACGGCTGATTTTGTCGGCTCCACTGAAGCCATCATCCGGCATGTGGAGCAGTCTGCGGCGGGACAAGCCTTCGCCATCGGTACGGAACTGAATCTTGTCAACCGGCTGCGACTGAAGCATCCGGACCATCCAATATATTTCCTTTCGCCGACGGTGTGTATGTGTTCCACCATGTTCCGCACCGACCCGCAACACCTTTACACCGCGCTGCTTGGCATTAGCGAGGGAAATGTAAACAATCAAATCAGGGTACCGGATGCGGATAGACCCTGGGCCAGGCTTTCGCTCGATCGGATGTTAAACCTTGGCTAAACGACTCCTTTCAGTCCTTTTCCTGCTCCTTTTCCTGCCATCCAGCCTTTTGGCGGAGGAATCGCTGGAATCGTTGACGCAAAATATCGAAGCCTTTATCAAAAGCCCGGACAGTCGCTTTGCACCGGCAACAACAGCGCGCGCACAGGCCGTGCTCGGCGCGGCTCTGGTGGCGGACAGAAAACACGATGCAAAAGCCCGTCAGGATAGCCTGCAAACGGCTGAAGCCATGCTGGCCAGCGCCCGTGAACAGGCGAAAAACTTCAAATCAAGATACAAAGATGTGTTGCAGCTTGAACAGGCTGCAACGGAAGCCTCGGACAACATTCCGGATTCCGATCTGGATGCCGCAAAACACCGTGTCCGGGCGCTGGCACGGGCGTTTGAGCGTGGCGACCTGAATCAAAGCGTAAAACTTGCAACCGATGCAAAAGAAGCATTCAAGTCCGTACTGGACAGCAAGCTGCCGCCGCTATTGGGCAAAACGGATGCTGCCCTTCTGATAGCAGCCAGAGCAGGCGCAAAACGTTATGCTCCCCATGCCTATCAAGCGGCTCAGAAATGGCTGGCAAGCGCCCTTGCTTATACCGATGGGCTGAGCAATCACTGGCCACGCCACCCGGCTCGTGGGCTGAAACTGGCCAACGCTGCACGTGAACTGGCGTTACAGGTCAAGCAATGGCGGAAGCACGCGGACAGCCATGAACAACTGGTTCTGCAAGCAAGGCAGGAACGCCTCCGGATTGCCGGGGCGCTGGACATGAATGTGGATGGAATGAATGTGGATGCAACCGATGCAACCGCAGATGTGAATATCAATGCTCTTCTGCAACGGATCAATGACTTGAAGAGCGCGCTTACGCAGGAACGCCAGGCGCACAAAAATGATATTGCCGCATTAAAGCAGGCGCATGCCCTCGAGATGAGTGAAAAAATTGCTGCGCTACGAAACGAAATGGCACGCAGTCAGAGTCAACAGGTTGGCGAGCTCAAGGAGGCCTTTCGCGTCAAGCTACAACGGGAAACATTTGAAACACGGCGTCAGCAACAGCTGCACAAGTTGTTCAAGAAAGGTGAAGTGGAAATCCTGGCCAACCTCGACGGCTCCCTGCTGATACGCCTTGTCGCCCTGAAATTCGCACCGGGAAAAACCACCATTGACCAGAAATATTTTGATTTACTAAGCCGCTTGAAAACGGGGCTGGAGCAATATCCCGATCGAAAAATTACGATCGAGGGCCACACCGATAACAAGGGCGATGCCAAAGCCAATCAGAAATTATCGCTCAAACGCGCAGAGGTTGTGCGCGATTTTCTGACCGCTGCAGGAATGAGCAGCGGCAGGCTTAAAGCGCTCGGCTATGGCGAGGTGCGCCCGGTTGCCAGCAATGATTACGAACGGGGCCGGGCCATGAACCGCCGCATTGATATCATTATTCAGGCCCCGCATTGACGGAAAGCCACAGCATCTCGGAACTCCCGCTTCCGATTCAACAACATGTTCGCGGGCTGCTGGATCAATTCCGGCACGATAACCCCTACAAACGCGCCATTATCATGGAAATAATGCAACTGCTAAGCGGAAATTCCGGCACGGCTGATCTGAAAATGATATCCAGCATCATTAAGGAAGTGCGCAAAGGTCTGGATGTATTCGCCCCTTACAAAGCGGTGCGCAAGGTGTGCATCTTCGGCTCTGCCCGTACTCCGCCGGAAAATCCGCAATACATCCAGGTCAGGGAATGTGCCAGCCTCATCCGTGAAAACGGTATGATGGTCATTACCGGTGGTGGCGGCGGCATCATGCACGCAGCCAATGAAGGCGCAGGCGAAGCACAATCTTTCGGCATCAACATCAATCTGCCCATGGAACAGTTCCCCAACCCTGTGGTGGATGGTTCTCCCCGTCATTTTTACTGCAAATATTTCTTCACCCGCAAACTGTTTTTCCTCAAGGAAAGCGACGCCATCATTCTGGCGCCTGGCGGTTTCGGCACGCTGGATGAGGCCTTTGAGACGCTCACGCTGCTGCAAACAGGCAGAACACCGCCCATTCCGGTTATTCTTCTGGAAGCACCGGGGGATGATTATTGGGGACCGCTGGTGCACTCCTGGATGCGCCGGCTGGTGGACAGTCATCTCATCAGCAGCAACGACCACAATTTTCTCTATCATACGGATAGCGCCGAATCAGCAGTTCGGAACATCACCGATTTTTATACCAATTATCATAGCTTCCGCTATGTAGGTGAGTGGGTATTGCTGCGAATTCTGTGCCCGCTTTCAGTCGATGCACTCGACCGCCTCAATGCGGAATTTTCCGATGTACTTGATAAAGGGGGTATCGAACAGATTTTTCACTGGCCCAAAAGCGATGGCAATGAATACCAGCACCTGCCAAGACTGAGAATGCGACTGGATCGCCACCGCATGAATGTGCTGCCGGAAATCATTCGCCGTATGAATGCGATCATGGAGAATGACCCGGCAAAGTGTTGCTGACACACAGGCACAGACGGACTGTCCTTTATACAGCGGCAGCCCTTTTTGCTTTTTCTGCCAATTCCATTCTTTGCCGCATGGCCCTGGGTGGATCAAATATTGATGCAATCAGCTTTTCAGCCATTCGCCTGGCCTCCGGCGCCATCACACTGTTTATCTTTATTAGCGTTTCCCGGAAACACGCTCTGTCGTATAAACGGAAAAACTGGATATCCGCCACTATGTTATTCCTTTATGTGGTGGCATTTTCCCTCGCCTATCTAAGCCTCGATGCCGGAACAGGCGCGCTCATTCTGTTCGGCGCAGTGCAGATGA
>CAZEMN010000012.1:0-26659 GCA_964513335.1 uncultured Zetaproteobacteria bacterium
TGATAACAATGTTCACGATGAATGGTAGCACAAAGATATCCTACATATTAGAGGTTTGCTTTTGGCTGTGGAGGTGCTATAAATCGCAGTTGAAAATTTGATCCGGCTTTATCAAGAGCAGTGGAGGGTTTCAGGCCCTGTGAAACTGCGGCAACCGGCCAACGATGTTAAAGTACAACGTCCGAGGCGTCCGGTGCCAATGCCTGCTTCCTGATTGAAAGGAAGAGCGATGAGGTGCGGTTGTCAATGTTCGTGGATTTTACGCGCATACAACCTCGCTTTATTCAGGCGGGGTTTCTTTTTGCCTGTTCTTCTTGATATCTCCGGTATTGGAGCTGTTTAAAATGAGCAAGAGTATTGCGCGTGCACTGAAATGCCGGGAATGCGGCCAGGAATATGACATTGCGCCGGAGCATGTGTGCGAGTTCTGTTTCGGGCCGCTGGAAGTGGCCTATGATTACGATAAGCTGGCCGGAAAATTTACCCGCGAGTTGATTGAGTCACGTCCGCAAACAATGTGGCGTTACAAGGAATTATTGCCGGTGGATGGTGATCCGACGGTGGGCGTGCAGAATGGATTTACACCGCTGGTACGTGCCCACAACCTGGAAAAGGTGCTGAGCGTATCCGAATTGTATATTAAAAATGATTCCGTGTGTTATCCAACACTGTCGTTTAAGGATCGTGTGGTTTCCGTGGCGCTATCGAAGGCGGTGGAGTTCGGCTACAAAACCGTAGCCTGTGCTTCTACGGGCAACCTGGCCGGTTCGGTGGCAGCCAATGCAGCAGCGGCCGGACTCAAGTCTTACGTGTTCATTCCGCATGATCTGGAACGGGGCAAGGTACTGGGTGCTGCCATTTATGGAACCACGATGGTTGGCATTAAGGGCAATTATGATGATGTGAACCGCCTTTGCTCCGAAATTGCCGGAAAGTACGACTGGGCCTTTGTGAACGTAAATGTACGTCCATTCTATGCCGAAGGATCGAAAACGCTCAGTTATGAGGTGATGGAACAACTGGGCTGGCGTGCGCCGAAACATGTGGTGGTGCCGATGGCCTCGGGCTCGCTGTGTACCAAAATTCATAAAGCCATTAAGGAATTTGTTCAGCTCGGGCTGGTGGAGGATGTGCAGACCAGAATGTATGGTGCGCAGGCTACGGGTTGTTCACCGATTGCCAAATCGGTAAAGGAGGGGACGGACCTGATTCATCCGGTACGGCCTGATACCATTGCCAAATCGCTGGCCATTGGTAATCCGGCGGATGGTTACTATGCCAATCGGGTGATACGTGAAACCGATGGATGGTCCGAGGATGTGTCTGATGATGAAATTGTGGCAGCAATGCGCCTCTTGGCCGAAACCGAGGGCATCTTCACGGAAACAGCCGGGGGCGTTACCCTTGGTGTAGCGAAGAAGCTGATTGAGCAAGGCCGTATTCCGCGTGACGAATCAATTGTCCTGTGTGTGACGGGCAACGGCCTGAAGACGCAGGAAGCGATTGCCGGTAAGGTGACGGAACCACGCATTATCGGTCCAAGCCTGGATGAGTTTGATGCACTGGCCGAGGCGGATGCGGCGCGGCTGGCGGCATAATGTTAAGAAACAGCGAATAACAGGAGTGATAACATGAGTGTAACCGTACGTATCCCAACCCCGTTGCGTAAGTTGACCGGTGGCACCGATGAGGTATCGGTTGATGCGGCCAACGTGGGTGAAATGATTGAGAATCTGGAGAGCGCACATGCCGGACTGAAGGAGCGCTTGTGCGATGAATCCGGCGAAATTCGACGTTTCGTAAACATTTATGTGAACGACGAAGACGTGCGTTTCCTTCAAGGCAAAGATACGCCGCTGGCAGACAATGATCAGGTGTCCATTGTGCCCGCCATTGCAGGCGGGAATGCCTGAGCACCCGGAGAATGGTTTGAAACAGCGTGTTTATCTGACGTTTTCAAAGGAAACGGTACGTGAACCTCTGATCTGGAAGGTAGGGCGGGAGTTTGACGTGGTTACCAATATCCGCACCGCTGAGGTGAAAGAGGACATGGGCCTCGTCGGACTGGAGCTTGAAGGCGCGCAAGATACCGTCGAGCAGGCTCTGGCCTGGCTTAAAGCACAAGGCGTACACGTCGAACCCATCGAGCAGAACATTATCGAAGGCTGAGCATGCATTATGGCCCAGGGTTTCCTTGTGCTATAAAGTACAGTAATATTGTTGTTGAAATAATTATTAACAGTAAATGAGGTGTGTTATGGCTATATTTAATAATATCGCGGAAACAGTGGGGCATACACCCCTGGTGCGCTTGCAACGCATGGGTGGTGAGTTAAAGGCTGAAATTCTATTGAAGCTGGAATTCCGAAATCCACTGAACTCCGTTAAGGACCGTATTGGCAAGGCAATGATTGAGACTGCCGAAGCGGATGGAAGCCTCAAACCGGGCGGTGTGATTGTCGAACCAACCAGTGGCAATACAGGGATCGCGCTGGCATTCGTTGCGCGCGCCAAGGGGTATCGCTGTATATTGACCATGCCGGAATCCATGAGTCTGGAACGGCGCAAGTTGCTGAAATTACTGGGTGCCGAACTGCAATTAACACCAGCGGAAAAGGGCATGAAGGGTGCAATTGAAAAGGCAACTGAGATTGTCAGCAAGACCGAGGGCGCATTCATGCCACAGCAGTTTGAAAATCCGGCCAATCCGGAGATTCATCGCAAAACGACTGCGGAGGAGATATGGGCGGATACTGATGGAAATGTCGATGCGATTGTCGCGGGCGTGGGCACGGGTGGCACTATTACCGGTGTGGCCGAAGTGATTAAATTGCGTAATCCTGATTTTCAGGCTATTGCGGTAGAGCCTGCTGATTCGCCTGTCATTTCCGGAGGCAAACCGGGACCGCACAAAATACAGGGTATTGGCGCGGGCTTTATTCCAAAGAATCTGAACGTGGATATCGTTGATAGCGTGGAACAGGTCAGCAACGAAGATGCCTTGAGTACGGCACGACGCTTATCGGATGAGGAGGGCATTGCTGGTGGTATTTCCTCCGGTGCGGCCATGGCCGCAGCACTGAAAGTGGCGGCAAGACCGGATATGGAAGGCAAACGTATCGTGGTCATCCTGCCATCTATGGCAGAACGCTATATGTCCACGGATTTGTTTAAAGGAATTGAAGTTTAACAATAACTGGAGAGTGTAAGTGATTGATTTTACGGAAGAACAAATAGAGCGCTATTCGCGCCATATTATCCTGCCGGAGGTTGGTGGTGAGGGACAGTCCAGGCTGCTTGAGTCCAAGGTGTTTATGATTGGCGCAGGTGGCCTGGGTAGTCCCGTGGCCTATTATCTGGCGGCAGCAGGCGTGGGAACCATTGGTATCGCCGATGCCGATGTGGTGGATATGTCCAATCTCCAGCGTCAGATTATTCATAACAATGAACGTATTGGCATGGAAAAGGTGGAGAGCGCGAAAAAGACCATACAAGCGCTGAATCCGGATGTGAATGTTATTACCTACACCGAGCGTGTCACCGAGGAAAATGTGCGCGAGATTATTCGTGATTACGATCTGATTGTGGACGGTTGTGATAATTTCCCGACCCGTTTTCTGGTCAACGACGCCTGTTTTTTCGAGCAGAAAACACTGGTTTCAGGCGCGATGTTCCGCTTCGAAGGGCAAGTGACGACATTCAAACCCCATGCGGACAGGGAAGGCCCGTGCTATCGCTGCCTGTATCCCGAACCGCCTCCTGCGGGTTTGGTACCGAGCTGTTCCGAAGCCGGGATTTTGGGTGCATTGGCCGGATCTGTAGGCACGATTCAGGCTGTGGAAGTGATTAAGGAGTTATTGGGCATTGGTGATTCCCTGTCCGGCCATCTTATGACCTTTGATGCGTTACGCATGGAGTGGCGTAAACTGAAGCTTCGCAAGGATCCGGCCTGCCCGTTGTGTTCGGAAAAAGCGACCATCAAGGATTTGATTACTTATGATGAGGCGTGTGAATTACGCGCCGCTCAAGCCTGAGGAGCAGGAACATGGCAGCAGCTGAACCGATAAATTTCGCCAGTGAAGGCGATATTGAGGAATATGAAGCAGGATTAAAGGCATTCCTGGACGGACGCATGCCCGAGGAACGCTTTACGCCGTTCCGATTGCAGATGGGCGTGTATGGTCAGCGGCAGGATGGTGTGCAGATGATGCGCATAAAACTGCCCGGTGGCTGTTTGACACCCGCGCAACTGGATGTGATTGCCGATATTGTAGACCAGTATGCTGGTGAGCTTGGCGCACCCAAGCTGGCGCATGTGACGACGCGGCAGGATATTCAGGCGCATTTTCTGCGTCTGGAGGATACGCCTGCCATCCTGCGTAAACTGGCCAAAGCTGGTATGACCACGCGCGAGGCTTGCGGCAATACTGTACGCAACGTGACATCATGTTTCCTGTCCGGCGTATGCCCCGCCGAACATGCCAATGTTAATGTGCATGCTCAGCGTTTTGCCGATTTTTATTTACGGCATCCATTGACGCAGCAATTTCCACGTAAATTCAAGGTTACCTTTTCAGGTTGTGCCACGGACTGCGGGCTTTCGGCTATGCATGACATCGGCTTTATAGCGAAAACGGAAAACGGCAACCATGGTTTTGAGGTCTGGGCGGCCGGCGGGTTGTCCACCCATCCGGTTTCGGCAATCAAGCTGGAAAATTTTATCGAAGAAAAAGATTTGCTGCTTGTGGGTGAGGCATTGATGCGCATTCATTTCAGATTTTCTGATCGCAAACACCGTGCGCGGGCGCGTATGAAGTACGTATTGATGAAACTGGGTACTGAAGGCTTTATTGATCTGTACCGCAAGGAACGGGCGGCTATAGAAAAGGCACACGGTGACGACCCGACATACATGGAAGCGAACTGGCGTGAACCGTCTGGTCCGCTTCCGTTTCATGGTGACCCGATAGTGGATCAGCATGATAGCCGCAAGGCTGTGCTGCTCAATCTGTTCCGCGGCGATCTGACGCCGCCACAATGCCATGCCGTAGCAGAAGCGGCACGTGTGGGCGGTAGCAATGATATTCGCGTCACACCCGAACAGGGCGTGGTCATTACCGGTGTTGCACCGGAAAAAACGGATGGGGTGATAGCCATTCTGGATACCGCCAGGATTACAACCAGACATGCACGCGGCATTTCCGATGTGACGGCGTGCCCCGGTGTGGAATCCTGCCGGTTGGCCATTACCAATTCCTATGGACTGGCCGATACCATTAAACCGGAGCTTGAAAAGTTGACCACGAACTATCCCGATCTTGCCGGGATACAAGTCAAGATTTCGGGGTGCCAGCACTCCTGTGGCCAACATCATATCGCTGATCTCGGATTCCACGGTTTGGCGAAGAAGATTGAGGGCAGGGCTGTGCCACATTATCAATTGCATGTAGGTGGTTCAGGTAAAGCGGGCGAAGCCTTTGCTTATGCCACCAATCCCGTGCCAGCCAAGCGTGCGCCGGAAGCGGGAATTGCCGTGCTTCGCACCTATCAGGAGGAGCGGGAAGTGGATGAAAGCGTGCATGACTGGGCGGCCCGCGTTGGCAAGGATGGCATCAACACTATTTTGGCGCCATTCTCCGCCGGTGAGGGCGAGGTTGAAGGGTTGATGTATGACTGGAGCGAGAATCAGCCCTTCTCGACCAAGGATAACAAACCGGGCGAGTGCGCCGCTGCCGTGGTTGGTATGACCGATGCGCTGGTCGCCGAGGCTCAATACGAATTGCGTGTCGGCACTGCCCATCTGGATTCCATGTTCTGGGCCGAGGCACTGGAGGGTTACAAGCAGTCCGCCATTTCTACTGCACGATCCTTTCTGGTCGCCTACGGTGAAAAGCCGGAGGATGATGCGCAAGTTTTTGGCCTGCTGGCTGGTCTTGCCGTGGCCGACAAGGAGGTATCCGGCGCTCTGGCCAGGGCGACATCGGCATTGATGAACGTCAATATCGCCGATCCTGCGCCGGGCGTCACCGCCCTGCGGGATGTGGTTGAAGCCTTTGTTGATCTTGCATCCGTCCGGTTTGCACCGGTGCCTCGGGAAGAATCCAAGGCACCGTCCGAGCCGGATACGTCTGCTGCGGAACAGGCATCAGCCGCTGATGGAGAGCCGATTTTGCTAGACCTCACAGGCGTGGCCTGTCCGATGAATTTCGTCAAGACTAAACTGAAACTGGAAACGCTGCCTGTTGGCGCGCGTCTGTCAGTGGTTCTTGATGATGGTGAACCCATCGAGAATGTTCCGCGTTCCCTGGAAGAACAGGGGCAGAAGGTGCTTGAACAGGAAAGGATTTCAGACGGCCAATGGAAGATTCTGGTGGAGAAATCCGCCTAGACAACGGCCAACACTATGACAATTTTTGATAATTCCGGCCGCACCAAGCTGGCCCTGGTGACACACGGCGTAGCCCTTCCCGATGGCTTGCCGCAAGCCTCTCACTGGATTTCCCAGGCCAATGCCGTGGAAACGGTACTGGATCTGCGCCTTCCCAGCGGGCACTTTGCAACCGTTCCTGTAGCCCAGCCGTTTACGGAGAAGAGTCCGATTGCACTGCATGTTACGGAAGATGGATGTGAACTGGCACACGAAGGTGAGAGGCTGCACGTGGAATTACTTGCGGTGCCTAAATATTATCATCGGACGACACGCGCCGGTGCCCGCATGGGAAGCTTCTCGTCGCTGCATGATAAATTACTGATTTTGCATCCACTGATGGGCTGTGGGTTTTTCGCCGATCAGGGGAAGGCCTGCCAGTACTGTCAGTATGATTCGATGTTGAATGAAGCGATTCCACCGTTGCGCGACCCGCTGGAACTGGTGGCGGTGGTGCGGGCAGCGCTGGCCGAGCGTGAAGTGGACACGGTGTATCTGTACAATGGCCATGTGCCGGGGGATCAGGCGGGACTGGATCGTCTGATTTCGCTGATTGCACTGTTGCGCCGTCACCTGGGGCATCGTCAAATTGCATTGGAAACCGTAGCGCCACGCGATACATCCATGATTGATGACCTGTATGCCGCAGGGCTGGATGTGCTGATTTGCAATCTTGAATTATTTGATGAAGAACGATTTGCCACTGTTTGCCCCGGCAAGCAGGCCGAAGGCGGTCAGGAAGCGATATGGCGCGCGCTTGGGCACGCGGCTTCGGTTTTTCGTGAAGGAGCGGTCGTCAGCCATCTGATTTTGGGTCTGGAACCGGTAGAATCGACGATTTCCGGCATGAAAGCTCTGGTGGAACATGGCGTGGTGCCGTTGTTGATTCCTTTTCGCCCACTACCAGGGACGCCTTTGGAACATACGGCCCTTCCTGATATGGATGCCGCCGAGGAAGCCTTTCTCGCATTGTATGACATTCTGGCGGCATCCGGTTTGCCGACGCATCGTTTGCGTGATATGGGGCGTGTGCTTACGCCAATGGAAAGCAGGGTGCTGGTAGGGCGAGAGGTATCCTTGCCGGAACGCCTGACGTTGACTCCTGTGGGCAGAAAAATGGGTGGATGGTTCGATGCCTTGCGGCGTACGCTCAGAGTGCAATATACCGATTCAGAAACGGGACAGGGCGGGGCAGGACGCTAGGGTGCCAGTTGTTTTTGATAACCGTCCCATGCACGTTTTGTTGGCGCAGAAGGGGCTGCCGTTTGCGGCACTGGCTTTCCTTGCGGTGATAACATGGTGGGCGGTGGGACAAGAGGTGCCTGCCGGATTGAGTCATTCTGGCTGGCGCGCCATCATTGTTTTTACCCTTTGTCTTGTTCTCTGGATATCCCAATTATTGCCATTAGCGGTTACTGCTATCCTGGGCCTGGCTTTGCTGCCCTTACTAGGTGTGATGCCGGCTAATGAAACCTTTGCCCTGTTCGGTAACCCTGCCGTGTTTTTTATTTTGGGCGCATTTATGCTGGCTGCGGGCGTGATTAAATCCGGGCTTTCCGAACATCTTGCTCTGGCCTTGCTGGAACGGGTGGGATCAAGTCCCCGGCGATTACTGCTGGCAATGCTGTTGTTGCCCGCGTTCATGGCTTTCTTTATGCCTGAACATGCCGTGGCAGCGGTATTCCTTCCACTTGCGTGGGAGGTTGTCCGGGCACTTGGCCTCAAGCCGGGAGACCGATATGCGCAATCGGTATTTCTTGCCATGGCATGGGGCGCCATCGTAGGCGGTGTTGCCACCTTGCTGGGTGGTGCACGAGGGCCGCTGGCCATGGCGCTGGTACAGGAATTAACCGGCAAATCGTTTTCGTTTCTTGACTGGACCATTGCCGCAGCACCACTGGTTGCCGGTATGCTGGCCGTCGGTGCTGCATTGCTTCTTTTGGTTACGCCAGTTCATGGGATTGATGTTGGGTCCGTCCGAGAAACAATTGAGAAAAAACGACTGGAATCCGGTTTGCTCAATTGGCAAGGGCGTATCATGGCTTTGTTGATGGTTGTGACCATCATCGCATGGCTGTCTGCGGGGCATGCGGTCGGGCTTGCCAGTATTGCTCTGCTGAGCGTCGTCTGCATGTTTGCACTGCGGCTGGTTTCATGGAAAGAAATTCAGGCGAACGTAAGCTGGGATGTGGTCTTGCTATACGGTGGGGCGATAGCCATCGGCAAGGCGATTGCAGTGACGGGCGCGGGCGCATGGTTGGCTTCATGGTTGTTGCCAGTGGGTGCAGCGGGTTTGGGGTTACTGTTTCTGATGGCGTTGGCGACTTTGCTGTTAACCGAGGGGGTAAGCAATTCTGCCGCCGTGGCCATTATGTTGCCTGTGGCGATTCCGGCTGGGCTGGCTGCAGGCATGAATCTCGTGACTGTATCCATGGCCGTTGGAATTGTTGCGGGATTTGCCTTCATGTTACCCATGGGAACACCGCCCAATGCCATGATTTTTGCTACGGGCTACGTGAAAACTGCCGCAATGTTGCGCTATGGGGCTCTCATGTCTGTCGCGGCATTCACTCTGTTTGCATTGACGGTCTGGTTGTGGTGGCCCCTTGCAGCCATTGGAGTGATGAAGTGAACACATCGGCATTGATTGAGTCCACCGTAGCACTACTGCGGCAAGCCAGAGACAAACATGGCGACCGTCTGATTTACCCATGTGCCCTGGGTTCGGAAGGAATGGTTCAGATTGATCTGATCTGCAAACAGGTCACCGGAATTCGTATTATGACGCTGGACACGGGTCGCCTGCCACAGGCTACCTATGAACTGATGCAGAAAGTGCGCGAGCATTATGGCATTGATCTGGAAATTATGTTTCCGGATCAGAATGAGGTCGAGACCATGGTGCGCGAACGCGGAGTGAACCTGTTTTATCACTCGGTTGAAAACCGCAAACTTTGCTGTGGCATACGCAAAGTGCATCCGCTTAAACGGGCGCTTACCGGTATGGAAGCATGGATCACGGGACGACGCCGGGATCAATCAGAAAATCGTGCGGTGGTTCAACCGGTTGAGGATGATCCGGTTTTTGGCCTGATGAAGTATAATCCCATGCTGGAATGGACGGAAAGTGATATCTGGGCCTATATCCGGGAGCATGATGTGCCTTATAACCGCTTACACGATGAACATTATGTCTCGATTGGATGCGAATGTTGTACCCGTGCCATTACCGCCGGAGAAGACCCGCGCGCCGGGCGCTGGTGGTGGGAGAACGAAGACACCCTGGCTGAATGCGGGCTGCATGTCAGTTCACTGAATGTGGGTGAAGGAGAGTCGGGTGAAGGAATTTAATCCCTTATCCGGTAAATCTAATACGAAACGTGAAAGACTTTTTTTACCATGAAGCGCATGAAGGCCATGAAGTTATTAAAACCAGAGGGAGGGCCGGATTTACTCTTCGTGTTCTTCATGAACTTCATGGTTAATCTTTGGTTCCGGCGCTGTCGGGTTAGGAGAAATAAATGAGTAAATACAGACTCACGCAACTCAAGACGCTGGAAGCGGAGTCCATCCACATCATGCGGGAAGTGGTGGCCGAGTTTCGCAATCCGGTCATGCTTTATTCCATTGGTAAGGATTCCAGTGTGATGTTGCATCTGGCACGCAAGGCCTTTTATCCTGCGCCGTTGCCATTTCCACTGTTGCATGTGGATACTGCCTATAAGTTTCCCGAGATGTATGAATTTCGTGAATGGTTTGTGAAGGAAATTGGTGCGGAGTTGATTGTCAGGCGTAATGAAGGCGCTATCAATAAGGGAATGAATCCCAGGGAATACGGCGTGGCGCGATGCTGCGGTGCGTTGAAGACGCAGGGTCTGCTGGATGCGCTGGAAGAGGGGAATTACGATGCCGCTTTTGGCGGTGCGCGGCGCGACGAGGAGCGCAGCCGTGCCAAGGAGCGCGTGTTTTCCATTCGTGATGAATTCGGTCAGTGGGATCCGAAGAACCAGCGGCCTGAATTGTGGGATATCTACAATGGCCGTATCCATGAGGGCGAGAGTGTACGCGTATTCCCCTTGTCCAACTGGACGGAAATGGATATCTGGCTCTATATCCGCGAAGAAAACATCCCGATCGTGCCGTTGTATTACGCCAAAAAGCGGCCGATGGTGGAACGGGGGAGTCTGCTGATTCCGTATTATGAGGAAACAAAGGATCAGCTTTTGAAAGGCGAAGAACCAACAATGGTGATGAGCCGTTTCCGAACGCTGGGCTGTATGCCATGCACGGGGGCTGTGCGTTCCAATGCTACTACGATTGATGAAATCGTGGCGGAGGCCGCTGCTGCGCGCAGAAGCGAGCGCGAAACACGCATTATCGATCATGGCGCCAATACCATGGAAGACAAGAAGAAAGAAGGGTATTTTTAGAGATGACAGCAAATATAAATTTTAAACTCAGCCAGACTATCCAACTGCTGCGACTGGCTACGGTAGGCAGTGTAGATGATGGCAAATCAACCCTGATTGGCCGTCTTCTGGTGGATACCAAAGGAGCTTTTGAGGATCAGTTGCTTTCAGTAACGCGCAAGAAAGGTGCTGCATCAGAGGCTGAAGTAGATCTTGCCATGTTGACGGATGGTTTATCCGCCGAACGCGAACAGGGCATCACGATTGATGTCGCATACCGTTATTTTGCTACGCCGAAACGAAAATTTATCATGGCTGACTGTCCGGGCCACGAGCAATACACACGCAATATGGTAACAGGGGCTTCTACGGCCAATGCCGCCATCATCCTGATTGACGCTCGCAATGGGGTCATGCCGCAAACCAAAAGGCATACGCATATCCTGAGCCTGCTGGGAACGCCCCATCTGGTTGTTGCCATCAATAAAATGGACATGGTGGACTATGATCAGGGTATATTTGAGAAAATTCGTACCGATATCAACGCTTATTGTGAAAAACAGGGGATCAAGGATCTGAGTTGTATTCCAATATCGGCTTTGCATGGCGATATGGTAGTTACGCGCGGCGATTCCATGCCCTGGTATAAAGACAGAACATTGCTGGAAACACTTGAATCGATTGAAGTAACCGACCATATCGAGCGCTTGCCATTCCGTTTTGCAGTGCAATATGTCAATCGTCCGCAAACAGAAGATCTACCGGACTTCCGGGGTTATTGCGGCCGCATCAATTCCGGCATTGTACGTGTCGGTGATACGGTAACGTTATTACCAAGCGGCAAGACATCCCGCATTAAGGAAATTATCACGTTTGACAGAAATCCGGATGAAGCATTTGCACCACAGAGTGTAACACTGACATTGGCGGATGATATTGATATTTCACGTGGTGATATGATTGTACATTCAGACCCAATACCTGAAATACGCAAGGAAATTGAAGGAATAGTCTGCTGGATAGGCGATGAACCGTTGGAAGTACGCAAAAAATATATCATTAAGCAAACTACGAACTCAGTGCGGGCCGTTGCAACGGATATTGTTTATCGCACCGATATTCACACCTTGAATCGAGATGCCGCAGACGAACTGGGAGTCAATGAAATTGGCCGGGTGAGCTTTAAACTGGCACAGCCAATTTATTGCGATGCGTATGCGGACAATCGCGCCACCGGCAGCTTTATCATTATTGATACGTTTACCAATATTACGGTTGGCGCCGGCATGATTTGTTGACTGTATCTTGACAACAACGGGATCTGACCTAAAATCCTGACCGATTGGTTGGTCAGGAGAAAGCGATGGTACGGGTATCAAACGGTGAAAAGCGCATTCTGGAAGCGGCGGAAAACTTGTTTTCCAGACATGGCTTTGATGCTGTTTCCATCCAGAAAATCGCTACGCAGGCAGGCGTGTCCAAGGCTACGATCTTCCATCATTTTTCCAGTAAACAGGAACTTTATATCACCATATTGAAGCAGGCCTGCCTCGATATTGGCACTATTTTGCAATCTCTGGAGAAAGAACCCTGTACATCCGTTAAGCCACTGCGCGACTTCGCCAGTGCCCATTTGAAAAATATGTTCGACCAGCAGGATGTGTCCCGCCTGATTCTGCGCGAGATGACGGATGGAGATATCAAACAGGGCCAGGCATTGGCTGTTGAAGTGTTTGGTGAACATTTTTCGCGGCTGATTGTATTGATTCAAAGCGGACAACAGGAAGGGGTGTTGCGCAAGAATATGGATGCGGCTGACGCAGCGGCTGCTATTGTGGGATTGAATGTTTTTATGTTCCAATCATGGTCGGTGCTTCAGCATTTGCCGACAACATCTTTTACAGATCCGGCTCATACCGGGGAACGCTGGCTCCGTTTATTGCTTCTGGGCATTACGGACAAGGAAGAAACTGCAGCATGATATGGCGAATGGCGCTGATCATGTTCATTTCGCTGATCTCTGCATGTGGAAGCGAAAAAACGGATATTCCGGCAACGATAAGAACCGTCAATATTACGACTCGGACGGCAGAGCTTCGGGATGTGCAAATCATGGAATCCGCTGTCGGGAGGATACTGAATCCACGTTCGGTCACCGTATCGGCTGAAGTGCCGGCGAAGGTCGCGTGGATCGGCGTGGATGTTGGCAGTCTTGTTAATAAAGGGGATGTGCTGGTACGTCTGGTCAGCAACGATTTCAAGGAGCAGGCAACAGCCGCCAAGGCAAAAATCGCCAGTCTGGAGGCCAGAATACCAGCTCAGAGACGTCTGGTGCAGCGATACCGGAAACTTGCTGCCGACAAGTTTATTTCACCCACCATGCTGGATCAGTCGGAGGCGGAACTGGCCACGCTCATACAATCAAAACGTGCCTCCGTGGCCGAATATGCACGAGCCCGGCTGAATGTAGCGCACACCGCCGTAAGGGCGCCCATATCCGGGCAGGTGCAACAGCGCTTCGTTGCCGCAGGCGATTATGTGAAAGCCGGGACGCGGCTGGTTGATATTGTGGCTGGTGGCCAACTCACCATCAGTCTTCCGTTTCCGGAGACCAAGGCAGACGTGATACGCGTAGGACAAAATGTTCGCCTGAGTCTGCCAGCGGGTGGGCGAGTTTTGCACGCGCTTATCCGTGATCTATCCCCCATGATTGGCCAGAGTTCAGGTGCGTTTGAGGCGCGGCTCGAAGTAACAAATCCCGGTGGATGGCGGCCTGGTGGCAGCGTGTTCGCTGACGTTCAGGTTGCGGAGCACAAGCAGGCCGTCGTGGTTCCTGATGCCAGTGTGGTTCTGCGGCCGAGGGGTGAGGTAGTGTATGTCATTAGCAATGGAAAAGCCTCTGAACGATCCGTACGAAGCGGCGTACATACAGATGGTGGCGTGGAAATTGTTCACGGGCTTAAAGCAGGTGAAAGCGTTGCTGTGGATGGTGCTTCATTCCTGAGCAGCGGTGCAGCCGTTCATGTCATCCATGCCGGAAACAGATCTTCGGAAAAAGAAGATAAAGTAAGCGAATAATGACACTGCCTGAACTGTCCATCAAACGTCATGTACTGGCCTGGATGCTGTCCGGCGTACTGATGCTGTTTGGTATCATAGCGTATAACCGAATCGGGGTGGATCGGTTCCCTGATATTGATTTTCCGATGGTGTCCGTTACCACGGTGCTGGAAGGCGCGCAGCCGGATGTGGTGGATGCTTCAATTACGTCCTTTATCGAGGAAAAGGTCAACAGCGTCCCCGGCATTGAGCACGTCATTTCCCAATCCTCTCCGGGCGTATCTATCGTCAATGTGCAGTTTGATCTGAAAAAGGATATAGATGTCGCCTTCAACGAGGTGCAGGCCAAGGTGAATCAGGTATTGCGCAAGCTGCCCGATGGCGTTGATCCGCCGGTGGTCGCCAAAGTCGAAGTGGGTGCCGCACCCATCATGTGGCTGGTCCTGACCGGCAACCGTACCTTGCAGCAGCTTAATCAATATGCACGCAACGTGATTAAAAAACGCTTGGAAAACATTGATGGTGTAGGCGAGATTCGTATTGGCGGTGAGCGGGAGCGAACTATTCGGATATGGCTCAACCTGGAACGCATGCATGCATTGAATGTAACCGTACCTGATGTGATTCGCTCCTTTCGCAGCGAACATGTCCAGTTTCCGGGAGGCTTTCTGGTTGGCGGCAGGCGTGAATATCTGATCAGGCTGGATATGGAATTCCATCATATCCGTAAATTGCGTGCTATGGTGGTGGCCGCCCATTCGGGTGGCCGGGTCCAGTTGGGCGATATAGCCAGGATTGAGGATGGGCTGGCTGATAACCGCCAATTCTCACGATACAACGGTCAACCCAGTGTCGGTCTGGGTATTGTACGAATCACGGGCGCTAACACCGTGGCTATTGCCAGTGAGGTCAAACGCCGTCTTAAGCAGGAGATTCTTCCTGCTCTTCCACCCGGTATACATCTTGATATTGCGACCAATGATGCTGAAATTGTTGAAGGCATTGTCGATGGTCTGAAAGAACATCTGTACGAATCGGTATTCCTGGCTGCATTGATCGTATTTATTTTTCTCAAGAATCTGCGGGCTACGGCGATTATTTCGCTTGCCATCCCCGTATCACTGCTGGCGGCGATTGCGGCGGCTTTTTTCCTTCACTACACATTAAATTTAATGACCTTACTGGCGCTCTTGTTGCTGATTGGCGTAGTGGTGGATGATGCCATCGTGGTGTTGGAAAATATTTATCGGCATCGGGAAACGGGATTGGAGCCGGATGCGCGCGAAGCTGCGATCAAAGGAAGCCGTCAGGTGGCCTTTGCCGTTATAGCGGCCAGTCTTACCCTGGTTGCAATTTTTGCCCCGGTCATTTTTCTGGGTGGTTTGGTCGGACGTTTTTTTCAGGCCTTTGCCGTGGTAGTTGTTTTTGGTGTTTTGACGTCCATGCTGGTTGCCCTGACATTAACCCCCATGCTTTGCTCGCGTCATCTTAACGTCGAAAAAAAACACGGGCGTATTTATGGTTTCTTTGATGCTGCATTCCTTGCTCTGGACCGGTTTTACAGACACGTACTGGCTTGGGTGCTGGCATATCGCTGGAGCGTATTGGCGCTGGCAGCACTTATCTTTATTGCCAGCACTTATCTGTTCTCAATCGTAGGGAAGGGGTTTGTTCCGCAAGAGGACGAAAATCGCTTCATGGTAATCTTTAAGTCGCCGTTGGGCGCTTCCATTGAAGATACCCGGCATAAGGTACAAGCAATGGAAATTGTTTTGCGTAGCACGCCGCATGTGGTCAATGTCTTCACTACGGTGGGTTTGGGTACGGCAGGGCAGGTGAACCAGGGCATTGCCTTCGTGCATTTGACGCCCAAGGCCACACGCACCATTCGCCAATGGGACATCATTGCCGCTGTGCAAAAGAAATTACTCAAAATACCGGGTTTGCGCGCCTTTGTTGTTCGTGTGCCGATTATCGGCGGGCAGCGTGGAGAACCGTTGCAGTTTGGTCTCACAGGGCCGAATCTGGATAAAACCGCACAACTGTCCTATGCATTGCTGAAGCGATTGCAAGAAACGCCCGGCATCGGTCATGCAGATCTGGATTTGCAACTGAATCTGCCGGAATTAACGTTACAGGTAGATCGTATCCGGGCGCGTGACTTGGGGATCACGGCGCAAGATGCAGCGCTGGCCGTGAATGTGCTGGCAGGTGGTTTGAATGTAGCGAAATACAATGATATTCCGGGCGATGGTAATCGCTACGATATTCGCCTGAAGGCCAACCCTGACGCATTAAGGCACCCTGAGGATTTGAGTAAAATATATGTGCGTTCCGTTAGCGGCGAACTGATTCGTCTGGATACGGTTGTACGTTGGGGAAAACATCTCGGTCCCGCGGTGATTCCAAAAATGGATTTGCGTTATGCCGGTATGTTTTACAGCAGGCCAACCATGCCGCTCGGTAATGCGGTAGAAATTGTTCGCCAAGAGGCGAAGGAAATCCTGCCTCCCGGCTACGGAATTACATTTTTGGGCCAAGCCTCTGAATTTGGCAAAACGCTGAAGAATATCGTGTTTGCCTTCAGCATGGCTATGATTCTTGTTTATATGGTGCTGGCCAGCCAGTTCAATTCGTTTTTGCAGCCATGGGTGTTGATGCTGGCGCAACCGCTGGCCGTAATAGGTGGTGTAGCAGCTTTGTGGATAAGCGGAAATACTCTGAATATCTTTTCCATGATCGGACTGGTTTTGCTGGTGGGGCTGGTGGCCAAGAATTCTATTTTGCTGGTCGATTTTACCAATCAGTTGCGCGCCAAAGGCGCAAGTATTAACGAAGCGCTCGAACAGGCATGCCCGATCCGGATGCGCCCGGTGCTCATGACATCGCTGACGATTATTTTTGCACTGCTTCCCGCAGCTCTTGGCCTTGGCAGGGGTAGTGAGATGACCATTCCCATGGCAGTGGCCGTGGTGGGCGGCATGATTTCTTCCACTTTGTTGACTCTGGTGGTTGTACCCGCAGCTTACTCCCTGCTCGAACACGGTATCACCCATTTCAGGCAATGGCGCGGGCGAACCGTATGAGATATGTGCTGATGATGGGCACCGCCTTGTTTTCCTGCATGGCCATTGCCGAGGCCGGAACCATGCTGAACCTGGATGCGGCGGCGCGCATGGCCCTGGAACGTGCCCCCGCCTTCGCGGCGGCGCTGGCGGCCAGGGATGCCTCACTGGAAGATAAAAACCTGGGACTTGCGGGCCTGCTGCCCTTCATCAAGGGTACGGGTGAATTCAGCCATTTCAAGCAGAAGTATTCCTATACCCAGCCCAAGAGTTTCCTGGCCTCAAACGTGGTGTACAACCGCTTCCAGTTCGGTGCGACGCTTGTACAGCCTTTATACCGCCTGGACCGGTGGGCCGGCTTCGCGAAAGGCAAACTGGCCGCGGAAATCGGCGAACTCAAACTCTCGCTGGCGCGGCAGGCTTTGTTGATGGATGTGGCCCAGGCTTATACCGACGTGCTTGTCACTCTTGAGGATGTGGCCGCGGCCAGGATCCAGGAAAAAGCCGTGTCAATGTTGCGCGTGCAGGCCGCGACCGCCTTTCAGGCGGGTACGGCCACGGTTAATGACGCCCTGGAGGCCGACAGCAGGATCGATCTGGTCCGTGCCGACCGGATTCAGTCGGAAAATAATCTGGCTACGGCACGGGCTCGTTTCGAGTCCCTGGTTGGCAACGCTCATGTTGAACCGGTTCCCTTCGCCCGTCATCTGCATGCGGGTAGGCCCAGACCGGACGACGGCGGGCACTGGCGGGAGGCAGGCATGCATCATGCCCTGTCCGTGTTGATTTCCGAAAAAAAACTGGCGGTTGCAAAACAGGAGGTGACACGATCTCTCGGTGTGGCATTGCCGGGGATCGATGCGGTGGCAAGCCTGGGGAGAGAAAAAGAGACCAACAGCCTGTTTGCTACCGGCTACACAATAAGAACCGAGCAACTGGGTATTCAGATGGAGGTTCCGCTGTACGCAGGCGGTGGTACCCGAGCCCAATTGCGCAAGGCCAGAAAGTTGCAGGTGGAGGCGGATTATGAACTGGGAGATACGCGCCGGAAAGCTGGCCTGGTGGCCAACAATGCATACCTTAGCGTGAAATCCGCGGCGGCGCGTATGCGCGCCTTCGAGCACGGAGTTGTTTCGGCGGAAATGGCCAGACGGGCGGCGCAGGCGGGATATGAAGTCGGATTGCGTACCATTGTTGAACGCCTGGATGCGGAAGACCGCCTTGCCAGCGCGCGCCGTGATCTGGTCCGGGCCAAGGCAGAATATTTACTTGCCAGACTGCAATTGCCTGCCGCCGTAGGCAGGCTGAACCTGACGGAGATTGAGAAAGCAAACAGTATACTGCTGCGGGCGGAAGAGCACGGGGATGAAAAAAATGGGGGCGGTTAATTTCCTTCCCACGGAAAGAGTGCAACGGCCTCCCGTTTTCGTTTCTTTTTATATGTGCGGATACTTCAGTCGAGGTGTTCGTTGATCAGTTCGACCAGCTTGGCTTTATTAATGGCGCCGACCTTGGTGCCCTGTACATTGCCGCCGCTAAACAGCATGAGCGTAGGGATACCGCGCACCCCATATTTTCCGGGTGTATTCGGGTTATCATCAATATTGATTTTAGCGATGGTAATCCGGTCGTGCATCTCAGTTGCAACTTCATCCAGTATGGGCGCGATTTGCTTGCAGGGGCCGCACCACGGAGCCCAGAAATCAACCAGTACCGGTCCAGAGGCTTTCAATACGTCATTTTCAAAGCTGTCATCGCTGACATGCGTGATATGTTCAGATGCCATTTAACATGCCTCCCATTTCAAATCGAAAAACGGGGACAGTTTACTTTCTTCCCCGGCAAAGCCGAACACGGGAAAAAGTGAAACTGTCCCCGTTTTTCGATTTGTGATGGTGCATACCGTAGCCGCAGGGGGGGGGGATCGTCAACCATGTCCGATACGCTGACTAACAGTATCCGGAAACGTATCGACCGTGCAGGCGGGTGGCTGCCATTCGATGTATTTATGCGCGATGCTTTGTATGCGCCCGAATCTGGCTATTATGAATCCGCTGAAGTATTTGGAGAACCGGGCGATTTTGTTACCGGACCGGATATTGGCCCATGGCTTGCGCTGGCATTGGCTGACCTGATTCACTGGGGTTGGCAACAAATGGGGTGTCCGGCGGACTGGAGTCTGATTGAGCAGGGAGGCGGGAGCGGGCGTCTGATGTGCGAACTCGTCCACTTACTTGATCGGTTGGGATACCCGCTGCCCGCAAGAATTATAACGGTGGAAACCAGTGAACATATGCGCCACCGGCAACGCATATTATATCAGCGTGAAGGCATGGATGTGCACCAGGTTTCGAGCCTGACTGAACTGGGCCCCTGTGAAAATGGCCTGTATTTCTGCAATGAATTGCCCGATGCCTTCCCTGTGCGATGTTTTGTCTGGCGCCAGCATCTGATGTTTGAGCGGGGTGTCGGCTGGGATGGTGAACGGTTTGCGTGGAGCGAACACTCGCTGGAAGAGCCGCCTGAGATTGGTCCAGCTTATATGCAAATGTGGCCCGATAGTTATATCAGCGAATGGAATCCATATCTGGCTTCATGGCAATCGGATATTGCCGAATGCATGCAAAGGGGCTATGTCTTTTGTGTGGATTATGGGTATGCCGCGAGTGAATATTACCGTCCGGATCGCCGGGAAGGGACGCTGCTGGCTCACCTGAACCACCAGGCGTTGGAAGATGTGCTCACCGATCCCGGCAGCCGGGATATTACAGCTCATGTTGATTTTACCGCTTTGGGTAGAGCGGGTATAGAATCAGGTCTGGATCTGGGTTGCTGGATGACTCAGGGCGCGTGGCTGGCCCAGAGCCCGTCAGTTCAGAAACATCTTCAGCAATTGGCTGTATCTGCTGATATAAAAAGCGTGAAGGCTATATCAGGGGCTAAACGCATGATGATGCCGCAGGGGATGGGAGAATTGTTCAAACTGTGCGTTCAGTCACTGAATGTTCCGGCAAAACCACCATTCTTTCTTGCCCGGTTTAATCGGGTGCAGGCACTTGGCCTGACACCCATGAACCGGTATTGAATGTGGATGCGGCATGCGCCGCATGTCAATGCCGGATCCTGGGTGACACATACGCCTTGACATGGAGTGATACCAGTTAACAATCAAGCTTGCTATGCATTGTCCATCCTGTAATGCCCAGACTCCCAAAGCGCAAGGCTTTTGCAAGCACTGCGGCACAGCCCTGTTCAGTGGAGACGAAGCGCCTCACATAGGCCCCTACAGACTTGAAGCCAAGTTGGGGGAAGGAGGCATGGGCGTGGTCTATCGCGCCACGGATAAAAAATTAAACCGCGAGGTGGCGGTTAAGATTCTACATCCACAGATGTTGAAACAGGAAAGCCTGATGGAGCGGTTCCGTCGTGAAGCGCGCATGCACGCAAAAATTATCCATCCCAATATCGTTACTTTATTATCGCTTTACGAAGACGAAGGACACATGGCGCTGGTCATGGAAATGGTGCATGGACAGAACCTGCGGGAATACCTGCGTCAGAACCCCCGGCCCGCGCAGCTTGACGTGATTCGTATTACCGAAGCGGTTTGTTCGGGACTTGAAGCGGCACACAAACTGGGCGTGGTGCATCGTGACCTCAAGCCCGCCAATATTCTCCTGGCGACAGATGGCGCCATCAAACTGATGGATTTTGGCCTGGCCAAGCCCAAGCAGGGTGATGATGATTTAACCCAAAGTGGTGCGACCGTTGGATCGTTCCGATACATGGCGCCGGAGCAAATCCTCAATCAGCCGATTGACGCCCGTACGGATCTGTATGCACTCGGCATACTGATGTATCAGATGACGACTGGAAAACTTCCTTTCAATGCCTCAGCGGAAGGCGGCGGTGAGTTCGAAATCATGGAAAAACAGGTTCGTTATAATCCCGAACCTCCACACAAGTTGAATCCTACATTGTCGCCAGCCATGTCCGATCTGATTATGGCTCTTCTTGCCAAGGATCCGGATGAAAGGCCGGCCAGCTGTGAATCAGTGCATAAAATGTTGGCGAGTGTTGCCCGGCAAGCTGAACATCCGCAGGTAAATATCAGTTATTCCAACAATTCCAGTTCCCAGAACAACGTGGAAATTGCCAAGGGTTTGCTGCATTCGTGGAGCCGGCGGACACTGCGCTTGTTATGGCGGGGATGCTTGTATATTAAAGCCTGTGTGCTGGACATTCCTTTCCGATGGCTTAAAGGGAAATTGTGGCCGCTTCTGGCCGAACGCATGAATCTCTCTGATCGGTTTCAGGCTCCGTTGGCGTGGGGACTGATTTTCATACTGATTGGTGGTCTGGGGTGGGGGTTGACCAGCCTGATCCGGATGTCTGAGCATGCATCACCTGCTTCCGAGGTGAAACGTGAGGCTTCCAAGCCACCCGTGCCTGCGCCAGCACAGAAAAAGGCTGGTCAGGCTACCAAAAAGGTGCAAACAACGACGCCACGGCAAGCCTCCGCTAAAGTTAAAACTGCCCCCGTGAAGAAGAGTGTCTCGCCTCATTTGAAGCACAAACCAGCTGTTAAATCCCCTCCACCGGTGCAATCAAGTTTACTTCGGAAGAAACCGGTTCAATCAAAAAAGAAGATTCCGGTTAAACACAAAACATCCACCAGGTCCACGCATGTATCCAAGGCTGTCCGAACGACTGCCAAGCCGATTACCTACCGCGTATCACACCGGCTGGTACGCAGTGACGGTAGCAGAATCAGTGGTGGCAAACATGAATTCCGTGGAGGTAGTCGCGTCTATTTCGAGGGTTTAGCCGATTATATGTTTAAGGATAAGATGCGCTCATTCAAGAGCGGCTGGGCTCGCTTGTACCTTAAAAAGCCGGTTAAGCTTTCGCGCATTGTTATTCATCGGGCCAGTGTAGGGAAACAGACGTTCAAGGGTGGCGAAATAAAGCTTGAGGTACAGGATCACAAGGGGCATTGGACGACGCTTCTGCTACGCAAGGATCGTGATATTGACAGTCCGTTGACCATTCGTAAGCCAAAGAAGGCGCTTGCCGATGTCAAAGGTGTGAAGTTCAAATTCAAGACATCCGAACCCATCACTATTGGTCCGATTGATCTGCTTCCCTAGCCTGGACTAAGTGGAGGCGCAGCCGCTGATTTCAGGCTATGCCGAACGTCTTCTTCCGGGAGGCGAGGCGCTTGTCCGCAATCAGAACAAGCAGTTCCTGATAAGTAATGCCGTACCGGGTGACACCGTCCAATGCCGGATTGAAGGCAAGAGACGCGGCATGCTTAGGGGCCGTGTGGAGGCCCGGATTCACGCTTCCGCAATGCGTGTTGAGGCCAATTGCGAAGTGGCCGGAGAATGTGGGGGCTGTGCCCTTCAGTTTCTTGACCCGGCCTGTCACGCAACGGTCAAATCGGCATGGGTCAGGGAGGCGTTTTTACCTTTTTTTTGCCCGGATACCATATGGCGGCCTATTCGTGGAAAGGCCGAATGCGGGCAGCGTCGGCGTGCCCGCTGGTGGCGGGGTGAGGATTCCGACGGGGTTTTCCTGGGTTTTCGTGCAAGAGGCAGTCATGAGGTTGTACGCGCACCGGCCTGTCAAATGGTTAGTCCGGAAATAGATGCGCTTCGTCTGCATATCCAGCATGGCATTCCGGACAGTGTCGAATCTGTTCAAATGACACGGCTTTCGGATGGAATGCATGTGGTATTTGAAGTACGGGCAGAAGATGTTGATACCGATACTGCTCGGCATTTGGCAACATCCATGATGGAACTTTCTCTTGCTGTTCCCATCGTTCCATGGTGGCGCAGTGCTTCGGCAACCGTTCCATTAAATCATCCGGTAAAAATACTGCATGACCGGGTTCCGGCAGGCGATACGCTGATTCAACTGCCTGTCGGCCCCGATGATTTTGTCCAGGGGCATGCCACAGGCAATGCGGATATGGTACGGCAGGTGCAGGAATGGGCCGGAACACCTCGCTTTGTGGCTGACCTTTTTTGTGGAATCGGGAACCTGTCGCTGCCACTAGCCTATCACGCCAACACCGAGGTGCGGGGGGCGGATGCCACTGTATCCAGCATTCGACTGGCCAATGCCAGCGCAAAAAAACTTGGCGTGGATGCGTATTATGAAGCTATCAATCTCTTTGAGCCCTTTGATATCAGCGCTTTTGCCGGTGCTGACGTGTTGATTCTCGATCCGCCGCGGAAGGGCGCGAAAAGGATTTGCCGGAGTATGGGCACATTGCTTCCAGCCAGTATTATCATGGTGAATTGTGATGTGGCTTCCGGCGCTCGTGATGCCAGCGAGCTTTACAAGATGGGTTATCGTTTGCGGGCGCTTCGGGCCTTCGACCTGTTTCCCTACAGCGGGCATGTGGAAGCAATGAGCTTGTGGCGGCGGTGACAATGCGTTTTCTGTTTTCCCTCTCCCTGTTGTTGATGGCATCGGCTTGTCAGCAATCAGTACCGGGACAGAACGAGATTCGCATCGGGCTGGCGCAAACGCCTATGACCATGGACCCCCGCTATGCCACGGATGCAGCTTCGCACCGCGTACAGGAGTTATTGCATCGCGGTCTTGTAAGACTGGATGCGCATTTCGAACCGCAACCGGATGTTGCCGAGCGATGGGAACATCCTGATGCCTTGACGTGGCGTTTTTTTATACGTCCCGGACTGAAATTTAGCGATGCTACGCCGGTGCGGGTAGCGGATGCGGCCGCAACGCTGAACTCCATCATGGATGCCAAAATGGCCAGTCCGTTACGTGCCGGATTTGCAGCGATTCGCAAGGTGGAGGCCGTATCGGAACGGGAGCTTGTCATCCGGCTCATTAAGCCGGATGCATCACTGCTAACTCGCTTATCCATCGGCATTCTTCCGGCTCGTCTGGCTGCCAAAGTCCAGCAACCGCGTAAGATTATCGGTTGCGGGCCATGTCATTTAGTAAGCTGGGATCAGCATGGCCTCGTGCTGGAACAGACAGGCAGTGGAAAAAATGTCCGGCGCCTGCGCTTTATTACGGTCAAGGATCCCGTTACACGCAGCCTCAAGCTGGCTCGCGGCGAGCTTGATTTCACCGAGAACGACCTGCCGCCGCATCTGTTGCCTTATTTACGTCGTCAAAAGCAGCTTACAATTGTAAATCGTGCCTCCACGACGTTCTCCTACATCGGCCTGAACCTGCACGATCCCATACTGAAGGATGTGCATGTGCGTCATGCGTTGGCCTTGAGTCTGGATCGCGTACGTCTCAAGAAAGCCCTGTTTTCCGATTTGCCGGAATTGGCCGAGACGGTGCTTTCACCCATGCACTGGGCGGCGGCACAACTGCCCGCAACAGCTTTTGACCCTGTTGCTGCCGAACGGCTGCTGGATCAGGCAGGCTATCCGCGCAATACCGATGGAATTCGTTTTACGTTGAATTACCGGACCAGTACGGACCCGGGCCGCCTGAGTCTGGCTACCGCGATTGCTTCCATGTGGCATAACATCGGTGTGGATGTACATATCGAATCACTGGAGTGGGGCGGTTTTTATGCCCGTATCAAACGGGGTGATTTCCAGGTTTATTCCCTTTCATGGGTGGGAATCGTTGACCCTGACATTTACCGCTGGATATTACACTCGGATATGTGGCCGCCGAAAGGCGCCAATCGTGGGCGTTACAGCAATGCCGATGTTGATGCATGGCTGGATGCGGCAGAGCAGACGGAAAACCGACAAGAGCGCCGACGTCTTTATGGGTTGGTAGAGAGACAAATGGCTGCGGATCAGGTCTATATTCCATTATGGTATGAACCGGTCATTGCTGTATCGGGACCGCGTATCTCCGGCTTTACACCTGTTCCGGATGGGAGTCTGTTGGGGTTGTTGAAGGTTAAAATCCACCCTGCACGAACCGGGTAAGAGCCAGAGCCACTCGGAAGCACGCGCCATGACTGCATTGATTGTTCAGAATATGGAAGGGATAACAGTGCTTGATCTGTCAACCTGGTCTTCCTCATCCAGCTACAAAAGCTGCGGGTTTTGAACATGTCACACCATACGCGCGTCCAACCGTACACCCATCGCATGACAAACTGCTGTGAGTGTTCTAAGCGATGGATTACCTCGCGGAGATAGCGCACGCGAAACCGCTTCGCGTTTCATGCCCGCAGCCTTGGCGACACCAGTGATCCCGCCACGAGCGAGTGCCACATTTCTTAATGCGGCGAGAAACGCGGCCTCACCACCTGACTCATCAATTTCTTCCAATGTGGCACGGAGATATTTTTCGGCTAGCTCCGGGTCTTGCTTAAGCATTTCCACGGTTGCATCTTCATGTTTTCTTGAGGCTTTCATAGAGTTCTCCTTTTGTAATCCAACAAGCAATCAACTGCTCTGATAATATCCATTTTTTGACGGCGCTTATCTCCGCCAGAAAGTAACAATACCAAATGGCTTCCAGCCCGGGCATAATAAACACGGTAGCCCGGCCCACAATCAATTCTCAGTTCCCAAACACCATTGTGCAAAGGTTTACAATCTCCGTAAGTTCCACCGCGCAACCGTTCAACGCGTGCCATAATACGTGCCTTTGCGTGTAAATCTCGCATCCTATTGAGCCACTCCTGATACAAATCATGACCATTGCAGGTCACATAGTGCTCAATTTCAAACATACGAATAACTGTAACTTATATGTTACGATATGTCAAATAATAGAGATGTTTTTAATAGACTAAATACCCATATGTCAAGCATGGCCCGTCTATATTTTATGATGATTTGACAGAAGAATGATGAGTTATCAGTTTAGGGCTATGGTGAGGTGGAGTTATTCGTTATATCCCTTTTTCCCGCAAGGCTGCGGCCATGTATTCCTCTTTTGCCGTCCAATATGCAATATACAGGAAAAAGTGGCCGTTTATAGAAGTAGAATATGAGGAATATTGAGTCCTCATATTTACATAGGCAAACTGAACGCGATGAAGAAATTAACAGTCAACCATCAATTTGAAAAACCTGATGGCACATTGGGTTTGCGTTCAAATTTTGAGGATGGCGAATCTTTGCCGAGACGAATCTTTATAAGAATTAGAAAATTAATGGGAGATCATAATCCAGATGAACTTATTTTGCCCGGAATTAATGCGTTCAACTATGGTGAGTATGAAGAGGCCAAAAAATGGTTTAGGAAAACGCTAGAGGTCTGTCCAGATGTGGAAATTGAAATTAGGCCATACCTCAGCATTTGCGAGAGAGTGATTAGCACAGAAAAAGATATGGAAGACCTGGCTTTTGAGCAGAGCCGATCACAGTGGAAGAATGTGCTTGTACGATGGTTCCTGCGAAGAGAACGTAACTACCACATAAGATGCAAGTATTGTGGCCATTATACCCCTTATATTGATCCATATGATGGTTATGCATACTTGGGCCAAAATCATTGCCAAAGATGTGGAAGAAGTTATCCAACCCCAGACTTTTCGTGGGACGGAGTAGACGGTCAAGCATATATTTATTACAGAAATTCTGTTCCAGAAGATATCTTCTATGAAGAATTTGAAGAACAGTACGATGTTCAAACGGGCAGAACGTATTTTATGAATAAATAATCATTTTATCACAACTGTCCGGTTAACTTGAATGATTATAACGAAAACCTTTTTTAATATG
>CAZEMN010000013.1:0-23385 GCA_964513335.1 uncultured Zetaproteobacteria bacterium
CCCGCGCGTGAAGCATGACTCTCAAAACGGGTGTATTCGTGCAGGAATGTGAGGTTCACGGCACCTGTAGGACCGTTGCGTTGCTTGGCAATAATGAGCTCGGCCAAGCCTTCATTCTCCGGTTTTTTGTTGTACACCTCATCGCGGTAAATAAATGCAATGACATCCGCATCCTGTTCAATGGCACCGGACTCACGCAGGTCGGACATCATAGGGCGCTTGTCGGCGCGTGATTCCAGTGAACGGTTAAGCTGGGACAGGGCAATGACCGGCACGTTCAGTTCCTTGGCCAGACCCTTGAGCGACCGCGTAATTTCGCTGATTTCCTGTTCACGCCGTTCGGCGTCACGGCGTCCGCTCATCAGTTGCAGATAATCAATAATGATCAGATCAAGACCATCCGCCTCTTTTTTCAGGCGGCGGCATTTGGAGCGTAATTCAAGCACGGAAATAGCCGGAGTGTCGTCAATAAAGATAGGTGATTCGGCCAGAGCACCGGAATGTGCGGCGAGCTTGCGCCAGTCCTCGGCGGAGAATCGCCCTGTGCGTAGCAGTTTCATGTTGACGCGGGCTTCACTGGCCAGCATGCGCAAGGCGATCTGTTGGCAGGACATTTCCAGTGAGAATACCGCAACCGCTCTGGCATCCTCGGTTTCCATGGCTGCATTGCGGGCAAGGTTCATGGCAAATGCGGTTTTACCCATGCTGGGACGTCCGGCAATAATGATGAGATCGCTTCGCTGCATTCCCGAAGTGATTTCATCCAGATCGGAGAAGCCGGTGGGGATGCCTGTAATAGCCTTCTTTTCGGCATAGCGCTTTTCCAGCTGATGGTAGCCTTCCACCATCAGATCGCTCATTTTGCTAAAGGTGGGGCGCGAGCGGCTGAACTTTTCCGCTACCGCCAACACGTCCATTTCGGCCTTATCCAGATGTTCCCCGACGTCCAGCCCCGGTTGTTCGTAAACATTCTGCGAAACGCCGGAACACACGTTCAGTAATTCACGCAGCACGGCGCGTTCCCGCACGATATGGCCATAATGATTGACATTGGCGGCGGTGGGAATAGCACTGATTAACTCGCCGAGATAACTCTCGCCGCCACAGGAGTCCAGTTGGCTGCGTTGTTCCAGGTAATCCTTGACGGTAAGGGCATCCACCGGCTGGCCCTTGCCTGCCAGTTCCTGCATGGCGTTGAAGATCAAACGATGGCGTTCGGCATAAAAATGTTCGGGAAGAAGGCTGCCTTCCAGCCGTTCCAGTGCTTCAGGATCGAGCATGATTCCCCCCAGCACCGCAAGCTCGGCATCGAGCGCATGCGGTGGAACATGCTCCCGGATGGAGTCAGCTCGGAGGGGTGTGATTTTTTGGGTCACACGTTTTCGGATTCAACCATCAGGGTGAGATCGGCGGTGACATCCGGGTGCAAACGCACACGGAAAGGATGCTCACCCACCATCTTGATAGCATCATCAAGAATGACTTGCCGCCGCTCCACCTCATGGCCGGCTTCACACAGCAGATCAGCCAGCTCATGCGTGGAAACCGAACCGTACAAGTGCTCACCATCCGAGGTGGCGCGGGTAATGGAAAGGCTTAAACCTGCAAGTTTCCCGGCCAATACCTGTGCATGGCCCAGCGCACCGCGCTGCTGCTCCTCGAGCTGTTTACGGCGGCGTTCAAACACCTTGCGGTTGGCGGCATTTGCCAACGTCGCCTTGCCACGCGGCAGCAGGAAGTTGCGTCCATAGCCAGACTTAACGGTGACTTCATCGCCAACGTTTCCAAGTCTTTCCACACGTTCCAGAAGAATTAACTGCATCATTGTCCTCCATTTGCCGGCGTCATGTTCCGGCGATAATCAAACCAGGTATCAAACAATCCTACCACGGTGAAGGGTAATACCATCACCGGCTGTATCAACAGTACAATATACACCAGCACCGCGAGCATCTGCATCCGCCGCATCTGTAACCATGTATGCACGACGGCCAGCCCCTGCGCGGATAGCAGACCAGCGATCAACAGGCCCGCATTGACCGCAAGATACTGCACCGTTCCCTGCGTTATCGCGCCCACGGCAGCGATCGCCAGAAACAGATACGCAATCTTCGGGTTCAGCCGTAAGGCGTTGACCGGCTGCACATCGCCCCGGAAGAATCCATAATACGTGGCAATATTACGCGCCAGCAGCACATTGCTCCACCAGACAAACCACAGGCTCAGCGCCATGAGGCCGGGGAATATCCATACGGTTATGTTTCGGATGCGATCAAGCAGTTCTGCATCCATTTCCCGTTGTCCCTGCATGGCGTTAAACAGGGGCGATAATCCTTGTCCGACAAACTCCCTGACCGTTACATCCTGGCTTGCCGCACCTGCAATCAGGGTTGCCAGCATGGCCGTTCCCAAGCCGATGGCCAGATGTTGCGCGCTTTTGGACATGCCCCCCGGTCCGTTCAGGCTGGCTGCCGCCAGAATGGGCAGCAGGCCGTATAGCGTCAACAACATAAGTCCCGGCTCCAGCGATGCATGTGCGGCGAGACTCATCAATACGGCGGCCAGAAACGCCACCTGAATTCCAAACGTCATGCCGCCACCCAGTGTAATCAGGGCGAACAGTGCCGGTGTCAGCAGATGCAACGCCAGCAACGGGATCGATAATACCGTTCCCGCAAACCACAATGTCATGCCAAACGTCAACATGGCCAACAATGCACATGGCAGTCGATGGGTCAGCATCCATTTGGCTGCCGGTGGCATGGTGTGCATATCCTGCGGCATCTTATTTCGCCTGTATCACGGTCTGGCAGCTCAAACCGGCTGCATCATTAATCGTGATGCAATGGCGTAAACGGAATCAAAGCCAGATTGCGGGCGCGTTTTATTGACGTCGTCAATGCACGTTGATGCTTGGCACAGGTTCCGGTGACGCGCGATGGTAAAATTTTATAGCGATCTGTAATAAACTGTTTTAACATATCCGGATTCTTGTGGTCAATTTGCATACTGGTATCAGCACAGAATTTACAGAATTTGCGGCTGCGCGGATAACGGGGGCGGCGTGCCGGTGGACGACGGTTATCACTACGCCCTTCTCCACGTGCTCCACCTGCACGCGCAGGTGCGGGACGGTTGCCACCCTGCGGTGCCGGTCTGCTTTCAGCCGTTGCAGTAGTTGTTTCGGTTGTCTTTACAGGCTCTTCGGCCATTTCATACCTCCTGAGAACTTATGGGTTGGCAGCGGTCCACCCAGACTTCTACCTGACCCCAGCGGGATTCACCTTCACGGCTGTAATAACGCCGCCGGAGCTTTCCCTCTATGGCCACCGTGTGACCTTCATGTTGTGCCAGCACTCGTGCTTCATTGCCTGTCGCCCGTAAGGGAATCGGCTGGCTTGATTCGCTTGTGGCCCTTGCCGCGCCCAGATCGGGTCTGGAAATCACCAGAGATGCGATTGCGGCCGGACTTCCATCAGGGGTCCATCGTTCACGGACATCCATCAACATGCCGCACAATCGAACCTGATTTTCCTCAGGCTGCGGCATCTCCTCCCGCTTCTACTGCCTCGTCCTGTTTGGCAGGCTGTTTCTCCGCCGTATCCGGTGTTGGTGTGGCATCATCCCCGGCATCCGAAGCTTTGGCCTTGGTATCTGCAACTACGGATTCAGTTTTTTCTTTCACAGCATCTTTTTCCGTCGGTTTATCTTCTGCTGATTTGTTTTCCACTGGCTTGTCTTCCGTCGATATGACTTCGGTTTTGGCGGATTCGGCACTCTTGGTCTGACGGCGCAGCAGCGGTGACGGTTCGTCGGAGAGCTCCTGCAAGCGGGTGGTCAGGAAACGCAGTATGCGCTCCTCCAGACGCAGCCCTTCTTCCAGCGCCTGTACGGCAGCGGCTTCGCCATCGGTGACCAGCAGCACATAATGGCCGCGTTTACGTTTGGCAATCTGGTAGGCCAATGGGCGCGAGCCCCAATATTCACGCTTGACGATGCGGCCGCTCGCTTTTTCAACGCGCTTGACCAGGACATCGGTTAATTCCTCGGTATTTTCTTTGGAAACGTCAGGGTTGACGATAAAAATGGTTTCGTAATACACGGCGCCTCTCTCGGTATTTCTGCCCTGGAATCAATGCGCATCCGGAGCGAGTGTGTTTGCTGCACAGGATTGCTTACCTCGGCAGCGAGCGCGGCACTATACGGAGGGTATGGTTTGTTTGCAAGGATGGCCCCTATCTAACTACTGACGCGCTTCATGCCGATCTCTCGCAGCTTCTCCGCGAACGCGGGATTTTCCAGAGCTGCGTCGTTGACAACCTCAATCGGGAAAGCGATGGCTTCAAGCGATGTTTCGGCAATCACATTGGCAATCGGCGTACTGAGCCCGGATGCCGATATTTCTCCTACAATGTCGCCACCTGAAAGCTTGGACACTTCCGTATTGTTCATGACCACGCGCGCGGTTCCCTTTGTCAGCAGGTAAAGATGGTGATTGAACTCATTTTCTTCGATCAGTAACTCTCTGGGGGGTAGAGTTACAAGTGAGCTGTTGGCAATCAGATTGCTTCTGATATCGTCAGAAAGCATCTGGAATAAGGGATGTGCTTCAACCAGTGATTTTGCGTGTTCCCGGGGACTTACATCCTTTATCATGGTTTTTCAGTCTCCTTCAGAGATTCCCAGATTTTTACCATTGACATCGTATTCTGGCGAAATATCAATAGATGAATGTGTGCTGCATCACACTTGTTCACCCCGTTCAGACTGCGTAGATTCTGCTTCTTTTCGAAGAATACAATGCTTGGAGTGATATGATGCATGGAAAATTACTGTATGAAGGCAAGGGCAAGCAGTTGTTTGCCAGTGAAGTGGAAGGTGAACTGATTCAGGTTTTCAAGGATGACGCCACGGCCTTCGATGGCATTAAACATGATGTGATTGCAGGGAAAGGTGTGCTCAATTGCGCCATATCTACCTTCTTCTTTGAACGGCTGCATGAGGCGGGTATCAACACCCATTTTATCCGGCGCGAGGGCAGTGTTGAGATGCGCGTCAAGCGGCTTGCCATGATTCCCGTGGAAGTGGTGGTGCGCAATGTGGCAGCGGGTTCCATCTGCAAGCGGCTTGGCCTGGAAGAGGGAATGATGCTGGATCATCCGTTGACGGAATTATTTTACAAATCTGATGAATTGCATGATCCGATGATTAATACCGGGCATGCCGAACTCTTTGGCTGGGCGGCACGTGAAGATATTGCATTCATGCGTGGCACGGCATTGAAGGTCAATCGGGCACTGTCGGACATACTGGTGGCATCCGGCATCCGGTTGATTGATTTCAAGCTGGAGTTTGGCAAAGCCAATGGTGAAATTCTTCTGGGTGATGAAATCACGCCCGATGGTTGCCGTCTGTGGGATGTCGAAACAGGCCGGAAACTGGACAAGGATGTGTTCCGCCGTGATCTCGGCGGCCTTTCAGAAGCGTATCATGAAGTAGCCAGCCGATTGGGAATATCCTTGTAACAGAATGATCGAACCGTGATCCGGAACTTGTAAGCTGCATCACAGCTTCAGTAGAATTTGGCTATACTCTGCGCGTCTGAGGTTTTAACCTTCCATGCTCATGGGAGACAAGGAGAAAATGACATGATGAAAGGTGTTCGCTACATAATAACTGGTTCCAGTTCCAGCAAAATAAAAAAAATTGTAAAACGAGGAAGGGCGGGGAGTATGGTACGCATCATTTCCACCCTGTTGTTTGCGGCGTTTCTGCTGTATGGCAATCCGGCTTTTGCCGCGAAGGCTGTGAAGGCTGCCGGGCCAACCATTACAGCAGCCTCAATACCATCATTTTTTACAGGCACATTTGGTACAGCCACTACAACCAACATCACCTATATCCCCAACTATATTAAGTACAAGATAGACGACATTTCACTCAAACTGACAATCCCCTTTATTATTGTGCAAAGTAATGGTGCGGTGTTGTCCGGCGGTACGGTTATCGGAACAGGTAAAGGTGCAAGCAAGACGGAAGGTGGTCTGGGCGATATCTGGCTCGAAGGTAAATATACCTTACATCACGTTCTTGATACCCCATTTGATTTTATTCCCTACACCAAGATCAAGTTTGGCACAGCTTCAAGAGTAAAGGGGTTGGGAACCGGAGAAAATGATTACGAAGCAGGCTTGGGTGTTCGCACCCGATTCGCTTCGCGATGGTTTCCGTTTGCACGGGTTGGCTATCGTTTCGTCGGGCAGCCCGTGGGCCGGGTTCTGGACGATATTTTGACTTATCGTGCGGGCGCCAGTTATGCGATGGACAGGGCGAATGTGTTGACTGTACTATTTTCGGGACGACAGGCATCACAGCCGGGTTTTGCGAGCGCGGCCGAAATTATTGCTGCCTGGAACTACAAGATACAACCAAGCCTGGGTCTTCAGGTCTTTGGTGATAAAGGGCTGAGCAATGGCAGCCCGGATTATGGCGTGGGCGGTGGATTAACATACCGTTTTTAAAGAAAGGCTGCTATCATAGCAAAGTGTGACTTGAATCACCGCATGTGAATTGCGCGGAACGTATGATACGGCTTGGGTTCTATAAGAAAAAGGAGATGTATATGAAGATGAATCGAATAACCATCATGGGTGTCTTGGCCGCATTGGCCCTGATTATGGCACCCGGATTTACGGCGCAGGCAGCTAGCCTGGACGGATCGTCGGATCAAAGCGTAGATTTTTCCACGACAGCGGGTGACATCGACACGCCTGACACCGAGGTTGAAGATGATGTGGGCGAAATTGAGGCTGCTCATGTTGAGGATATCGATGTGGCTCATGTTGAGGATATCGACTTGGCTGATGTCGGGGATATCGAGACGCCTGATATTGAGGCCCCCGAGGTTGAAGCTCCCGAGGTTGAGACGCCTGAACTTGGCGAGTAATACCTTCATCCGCTTCGAAACCGAAAAGGCTCCGCAGAGAAATCTCCGGAGCCTTTTTTGTGCATTGATACCGTAGAAACAATGGGTTTCACAGGCTTTTCCGCTACCATCCCTGCCGCAGATGGAGAAAGGAAACTCAAGTTAATTTAACGAATCGTCCTTCCAGAATTTTGTTCCTTTAACTGTTGCCTGAAGTACCAGGCCATTCTCTGTTAACTGATATATAGTAATATTGTCGATCGTCGTTTCACCAGCAACAGCCGCTCCTTTTTTACCAGACTTGGCAGCTGCATCCGCCTGGGCACCAAAGACCCAGCCTTTTTCTATAAAGGTATTCATGGATTTGGTGCTATGGAAGATGAACACTTCACGGAAATCTTTAACACCAAGGCCTAAGCCGAGGCCAATTTCGCCCATTCGCATAAACGTATATTTCCCGGTCTTCATATTCTTAACAACGCCATGTCCGCCACCAAAACTGGCAAAGATGAGATTGATATTCGCATTGCTGAATACGGCATAACCCGGAGCTCTTTTGATTTGATCTCTAACGCCTGGTTTGAGTTTAAAGAGTTCAGTTAGCACTTTATTCTTCATGGCGAGAACCGACTTGCGTGTATCCGGCGAATTTTTTCCACCCGTTGTCACGCATCCTCCGATACTCAATGCAGATATGACGCAAAATAAGGGAGCGTAATACTTATTTTTATTGATCATGTGCATAACTCAGCCCTAATCATTTCAATTTGTCAAATAAATACCATGGGCCTCGTTACGAGGGATGATTGGAAATGATTCATGGGCTGTGGTTAATTCAGGCTGGTTGAACAAGGTCGTTCCGGGAGATATTTTACCAAATATGAAAAGTGTAACGTGAGTCACGGAACAGGCTGGAGTCCATCGTCATAGTACGACCATCCATGGCGGATAAACTATATCCAGTCATGCAAAAAGGAGACACGTTATGAAGTATCAAACATCTATTACTGGCGCCCTGGCCGCATTAGCCCTGATGGTAGCGCCCGGATTTGCAGCCCAAGCAGCTCCTGTGGGTGGGATTACAGTCCCAACCGGCACTCCGGCTGCGCCTGTTGCTTCTGCCACACCTGCGGCCGGGGCTACGATTACCGTCGCCTTGGCTACGCTTGCCGTACCATCTGGCGTAGAAGCCCCTGATATCGAAATCGAGGGTGGCGAGATAGCTGAGGTTGAAGCCCCTGAAGTCGAGGGTATTGAGGTGGCTGAGATTGAAACGCCTGATATTGAAGTGGCTGAGGTTGAAGCTCCCGAGATTGAGACACCTGAACTCGGCGAGTGATTTTTTACCTCGTTAATCGAAAAAGGCCTCGCAGATGTTCTGCGGGGCCTTTTTCTCGTCTAGGAGTCTGTCGGGCTTAGGGGAATTGTAGCGAGCAGGTGGGGGGCGTGAGGTCGAAATGGCATGATTTTGAGGCACATAGTGGTGACTATGTAACGATAAATCAGGATGTTTTGGGCCGCTATCCCTACCGCGCAGTAGATTTCTCATAAGTCCGACAGGCTTCTAGAGGTTGCGGGAGATGGCAATCGTCGCTTCGGATTTGTTCAGCGTATAGAAGTGCAATCCCGGCACGTCGCCATCCAATAATTCACGGCATTGCTTTGTGGCTAGTTCAATACCCAGTGCCTTGACAGCATCCAGATTCCCCTGAACTGGCTCCATTTTCTCATGCAGCCACACCGGAATGTTTGTGCCGCACATGGCCGAGAAACGTACAATTTGCTCAAAATTGGTGATGGGCATGATACCAGGAATGACCGGGATGGTGACATCGGCTCGGAAAGCAGCGTCACGGAATTTGAAAAAGGCATCGTTATCAAAGAAATACTGAGTGACGGCGGCATCTGCGCCATTGTCCTGCTTCAGCTTCAAAAAGCGGATGTCGTCCGCTACACCGCCTTTCGACTCCGGATGGCCTTCCGGGTAGGTAGCGCAGCCAATAGAAAATCCATTCTGTTTGTGGATAAAGGCAATCAGGTCGGTCGCATGCTCAAACCCGTCAATTGTTGCCTCGAAATGGTCCATGCCTTCGGGCGGATCGCCCCTGAGCGCAAGGATATTTTCAATACCTGCCTGTTTGTATTCGTCCAGCAATGCTGCCAGATCATCCCGGTTTGCACCGACGCAGGTCAGGTGTGCAACAGGTGAGAGCCCCGTTTCCTCTTTGATGTGGCAGACGATACGTTTGGTGCGATCCTGGGTGGAACCGCCTGCACCATAGGTGACGGAGATATAAGCCGGATGGATGGCTTCGAGTTCGTGCAGGCATTTCCATAAGTTGGCTTCACCTTTGTCGGTTTTCGGAGGGAAAAATTCGCAGGAAATTAAAGGTTCGTTGGCATTGGCCAGAATGTCGGAGAGTTTCAAATTCTACAGCCTGGGAACGGTGACGCCCGTCTGTCCCTGATATTTACCGGCCTTGTCGGCATAGGATGTTTCACAGACTTCATCCGATTCCAGAAACAAAAACTGCGCCACGCCTTCGTTGGCATATACCTTGGCGGGTAATGGCGTGGTATTGGAGAACTCCAGTGTAACATGTCCTTCCCATTCCGGTTCCAGCGGCGTGACATTGACGATAATGCCGCAGCGGGCATAAGTGGATTTGCCAAGACAGATGGTTAGCACATTGCGCGGGATGCGCATATATTCAACAGTGCGCGCCAGAGCAAAGGAGTTTGGCGGGATGATGCACACATCCCCCTTGAAATCGACGAAGGATGACGGGCAGAAGTCCTTGGGGTCCACGATGGCCGAGTTGATGTTGGTAAAAATCTTGAATTCGTTGGCGCAGCGAACATCGTAGCCATAGGATGAAAGGCCATAGGACACCATGCCATCGCCGTTTTCACCCTTTTTGACCTGACCATTCACGAACGGTTCGATCATGCCATGTTCATTTGCCATGCGGCGAATCCATTTATCCGATTTGATGGACATTGCCTCTCCGGTCACTTGATTGTGAAGCGGCAGGATAACGGTCGGCGAATGATTTCGGAAGTATTGAAAGGAAATGGGGAGAAAAGCGTTATCCGTTTCCCGCAGCCTCCTTGATCAGCCATGTCCTGAATGCGGCCAGTTCCTCGCTTTCCCCACGGGTTGGCCAGACCAGATAATAGGCGCTTGTCGTTGGCAGAGTGTGGGTGAAAGGCTGGATTAACCGCCTGTCTTTCAGTTCCTCCTGCACCAGCAACGGATCAATGATGGCCACGCCGAGACCGCGAATGGCGGCGGCGATGGCGAAATTGCGTGTTTCAAATTCCTGATCCTGGCGTGGCTGAAGGTTGTCAAGCCCTTCCGCGTTCAGCCATGTTTGCCAGTCTTCCGGCCGCAGTCTGGAGTGCAGCAGCGTATGTCTGGCCAAGTCGGAAGGCTGGTTTAATGGCATGTCCCCGGTCGGTAGGGAAGGGCTGCAAACCGGGGTGAACTGCTCGTCCAGAAGACGCAGAGCATGGGTGCCGGGCCATGCCCCCTGGCCGGACCGGATGGCGCAATCTACATCTTCTTGCTCGAAATCGATGAGTTCGATGGATGTGGAAATGCGGATTTTAATATCCGGATTCTTTTGCTGAAAACGATACAGACGTGGGATAAACCAGCGCATGGCGAAGGTGGAAAGCATGCTGACTGTGATGGTGCCGGAATGATGCTGAGGTTTTATGGAGTGGACTGCCTCACGCAACTGGTTGAAGGCGGCGGATACCTGCGGGTGCAGCGCCTTGCCGGTTGGAGTCAGCGTTAATCCTTGCCGGCCGCGAATAAACAGCTTTATGTCCAGTTGTTGCTCCAGATTACGAATCTGATGGCTGAGTGCGGAAGGAGTGACAAAAAGCTCGGCGGCGGCGGCGTGCAGGTTCAGGTGCGCACCGGCCACGGCAAATGCCCGCAGGGCATTCAGGGAAGGAATACGGGAAGTGTTAGGCATGAGAAAAACTCAACATAGGCGAAAGAATATATCCTTTTATTTAAGCTTGCATCAAGTTTATATTCCGCATATATGTTGAGGTTTATTTGTGGATAGTACAGGTTAGGGGGCCGTGATGGGCAAGACGCTGTTTGACAAGGTATGGGAACAACACATCGTCAGGGAGAATGACGATGGTTCCACCTTGTTATATATCGACCGGCATCTGGTGCATGAGGTGACCAGTCCTCAGGCCTTTGAGGGTTTGAGGTTGGCGGGGCGCAAGCCATGGCGTGCCGGTGCCACGGTGGCAACGCCCGATCATAACGTACCGACTGAGCATCGTGATCAGGGCATTACCGACCCCGTGTCGCGTACGCAAGTTGAGGCGCTGGGCGAAAACTGCCGCGAGTTTGGCATTCGCGAGTTCGATATGGATGATGTACGGCAGGGCATTGTGCATGTGGTGGGGCCCGAGGAGGGACTGACGTTGCCGGGTATGACGCTGGTCTGTGGTGATTCCCATACATCCACGCATGGCGCACTGGGTGCGATTGCCATGGGTATCGGTACGTCCGAAGTCGAGCATGTGCTGGCGACGCAGTGCCTGATTCAGAAGAAACCTGAAGTGATGCGTATTCGTGTTGATGGCGGTCTGCCGAAAGGCGTAACAGGTAAGGACATGGCGCTATATATCATTGGCCGCATTGGTACGGCCGGTGGCTCAGGCTATGCCATCGAATTTGCCGGTTCCGCCGTGCGTGCTTTGTCCATGGAGGCACGTATGACCCTGTGCAATATGACGATTGAAGCCGGTGCGCGATGTGGCATGGTGGCCGTGGATGAGACAACGATTGCATACGTGAAGAATCGTCCGTTTGCCCCGGGGAAGGACTGGGATGGGGCAGTAGCGGCATGGCAGCAACTGTATTCCGATGAGGAGGCCGTGTTCGACAGGGAACATGTGTTTGATGCGGCGGAAATACCGCCGATGGTGACATGGGGAACGAGCCCGGAAATGGTGGTTCCGGTGACGGCTTCCATTCCAATGATGGACGAGGCGCGTAACGAGACACAACGCGAAGGCTGGCTGCGGGCATTGGAATACATGGACCTGAGCGCGGGTAAGCCGATTCAGGACATTGCCGTGGATAAAATATTCATTGGATCATGCACCAATGGGCGCATTGAGGATTTCCGTGCTGCCGCAGAGATGATCAAGGGCAGGAAAATCGCCTCGAACATCAAGGTGGCTATGGCGGTGCCGGGCTCCGGCCTGGTAAAAAAACAGGCTGAAAAAGAAGGCCTGGACGAGACTTTCCGCGAGGCCGGATTCGAATGGCGCGAACCGGGGTGCTCCATGTGTCTGGCCATGAACGCCGACCGGCTGGAACCGGGTGAACGTTGCGCCTCGACCAGTAACCGTAACTTCGAGGGGCGTCAGGGACAAGGCGGGCGCACCCATCTGGTCAGTCCCGCCATGGCGGCCGCAGCGGCCATAGCAGGCCATTTTGTTGACATACGCGAGTGGTGAGGAGCAAATCATGGAAGCTTTTACAATCTTGAACGGTATCGTAGCGCCGCTGGATCGCGCCAATGTGGATACGGATGCGATTATCCCCAAACAGTTTCTGAAGAGTATCACACGCACAGGCTACGGCCCCTATCTGTTTGATGAGTGGCGCTATCTGGATCATGGCGAACCCGGTATGGATTGCTCAACACGGCCAAAAAATACCAATTTTGTTCTCAACCAACCACGTTACGCAAAGGCATCGATATTGCTGGCACGCGAAAATTTCGGCTGTGGCTCCAGTCGTGAACATGCGCCATGGGCGCTGCTGGATGATGGGTTTCGTTGTATTATTGCGCCCAGTTTTGCCGATATTTTTTATAATAACTGTTTTAAAAACGGTATGCTGCCCGTGGTTTTGAAGGACCAGGAAATGGATGTGTTGTTTACCGAATGTGAGGTTACGCCGGCTTATACACTCAGTGTTAACTTGCAGGCACAAACGGTGACGACGCCCAGGGGTGATGTGTTCACATTTGAAGTTGATGCCTTCCGAAAGCACTGTTTGCTGGAAGGACTGGACGAGATTGCCCTGACCCTGAAAGAGAGCGATGCGATTCGCGACTATGAAAAACAGCGCGGAAAGGAAGCACCATGGCTGTTTTCCGCGGGGCTATAAAAGATGAAAAAATCCAGGGTGCCTGAGCCGTTACGTCTGAAACAAGGGAAGTATTGATCAATTCATGGCGTACCGAAGCCGATGATGGTTCGCCTCAGTTCCTGCTTGAGAATGCTGTCGATTCTGTTTCTGGCCCGGGCTTTGGCCGTTGCCTGATCCTGCGCGGAGGTCTTGATATCCCATCGCTTGCTGCCGCGCGCCTGTTTTCCGGGTAAGCGGGCCAGATCGACCTCCAGTGTACCTCGTTGCCAGTACCAGCCCTGCGCATCCCTGAGTTCATTGAGCATAAGGCGGGCGGTGAGAAGATAGTCGGGTTTGCCGGCTGTCTCATGGGTAAATCCTGCCGAGGAGGCCGCGTTTTTCAGCATTGTTTCCAGGCCACCCAGAGGATCAGTTTTAACACTTGTCTGAACACGTACGCGCTTCAATAACGTGTTCCGGTCACTGGTAAGCGTTGCGATACTGTAGGGACTGCTCATCCCCATGCCGGTGTAGTCAACGACCTTCAAGTGCTTCTGATAGGCTTGGCGTTCCAGTTGGGCTTGCACCGCCCGGCTGTACTGGCCGATTCTACTGAGCAGGTCCGGATTTTGCCGTCCATCGCGTATTGCCCGTGCAGTCATGTCATCAAGACGGGTGATGTCCTGGCGCAGGCTGTTGGAGGCTTTCATGCGGTCCAGCACGGCAAGCGCATGGAACTGCATGGTTTCCGGATCCCGCCAGGTGTCCGCGATCCGTATGCCGGAGATGATCTGGTTGGTGCGGGTGGAGATATTCCGGCTGGTGCTGGACTCCAGCAGTGTACTCCGGGCATCGCCTGTGCTTCCGCTGGTGTGACTGACAGTATCCTCACTTTGCTCGGAAATGCTGATTTCAAAAATCTTGGCCAGATCCGCGCGTGCACGGTCGCGGGCGACGGCCTGGTATTCAGCCTGACCTCCGCCAGTCAGGTATTTTGCCGCGGGGTAATTGCTGCTGTTGCCATTGATCCAGTCGGGTTGCTGCGCTCCCGTGCCGGCGCAGGCGGATAATACAAGTAACAGTGCAACAAAGAATCGCATGGTCAGTGCTCCGTGTTAGCGGAAGCCGAGGTCCAGTAAAAAGAGAGAAACTGTTTGCGGCCACCTTCGATGGAGATATTATTTAATTCCTGCCGAAAAACAATGTTATTATTGTAATCCAGCAACTCGACTGTAACAGCATACTCGCCGGATGCCGTATTCAGCCGGGCACTCTGTATTTCCGCTGGCAGGCTCAGCCAGCTGCGCGTGTCGGCGCGTTCGGTGACGAAATCTGCGATGTTAACCAGCAGGCCGGCGAGTTCATTCTGTTTACCCGCTTCTTTTGCCATATTGTACTTTGCCACCGCTCGCACAATGGCCCGGGCGGTAATCACAGGCATGTTGGCTTCAAGGGTTTTTATTTCCAGGGTGCCAATATCTTCAACCAGTTCCGTGCTACCGGTGTAGGACTTCGCTCCCGCCAAGGTGATTCTGGCTCTCCGGATGGGGTTTTCATGTCTTTCATAGTACGGCAGGGAGATGCGGATCAACTGTCTGGATGCCGGATCAAGCACCTGGACACTGCGCTCAATTTTGATGGGTGCCAGCCCGCTGTGAAACAGAAATATAAGTTCACCGGTACCCTTTCTCTCCTTTTTCAGGCTCTCGAGTGAAAGCCCAAAGGATTTCTCATACTCTCTTCGCTCATCGGTTAACCCGACTTTATCCGCCATAAGGATAAGTACCTTCTTGAGTTGTTCGGGCACGGTAATGGAATAGAGCCCGCTATGAGCCTGATAGCCCTTGAAGGCCTTGCGGTAGGCGATCATGGCGTCACTCCACTCGCCCAAATCCTCGTAAATGAGGCCGCTGAGATAACGCCCGAATGGATCGTGGCTTAATGCGCTGTCGGGATCATCCTGCATCAGCATCCTGAGACGTAAATCCACCTGCAATGCTTCGACACGGGCTTCATCCACCCTGCCCATCTCAAGATAGTTCAGGGCGGCGTAGGTATGCAGCATGACCTGTTCGACCGGCGTGCCAATATAGGTTCGGGTCGTGTCATTGATAACGAGGGATGAGGCTTCTTCAGTGACGCTTGTTGCCGTGAATTTCTCAATCAGGCTTTTAGCTTTTTCAATCTGCTCGTTGCTTTGTTCGTATTCGCCCATCATGCGCAGAATCATGGCCTTGTTGCTGAAATAAAGGAAAAGGTCAGCATCGCTATGATCCTGATCTTCCAGTAACTTGAGCGCAGTGGCCGGCTCACGTGCCGCCAGACTTTTCTCAATGGGATGGAATGCCGCGCTGTAGCTGGCGCAGGCGGACAGAAGCAGGCCAAGCAGAAGCCAGGCATGCCTTCTTCCAGTGTTGCAATCGCCCCCGGCGCGGTCGGCACGGAAATTTATGAGCAATCCAGGTTAGTAACGAAGACGGCTGTTTTTGACCAGTTTCTTTATTTTCTTTTGACCCAGCCAGACCTTGCGGTTGTCCGTGAGGCTGATCAGCGTCAGGTCCACTTGGTAGTAACGCACCTGGGTTCTGCCTTCCATGTCGATAATGGTGTTGATGCTGCCCTTGAGCATGAAATCGGCACCCAGTTCCCGGCCCATGGCCTTGCGCGTGTCTTCACGTGCGTTGATATCCTGATCTTTGCGTTCACCCCGGATTTCCTGGCGTTCCTGGCTGGAGGCAACGAAGGTGACGCGTCCGGAATTGATCATCGCCCGTTCAATATCGCCAACAAAGGTATTCAGGTTGATATGTTCGGAGCTGAGATTACGAATGGTGCCGACAATCACCGTGGGCGGGCGACTGGACTGCCGGGAATATGTACGGATCCAAGGGCGTTCCAGCATGTCGTTGATCATTTCCTCGGAGACCAGACGCGAGTCGGTGTCATTCCATGCGCCGCTGAGATCCTTGATCTCATTGACATCAATACGGGAAACCTTGGTGCCACATCCTGCGGTCAACAGCCCTGCCATGAGCATAGGGATGAAAACGGACAGCAAGGCCGCTTTGCGCACGGGTGTCATGGACTTGGACATGGTTTATTCCCCCTGTGAAACTCTGTCGAATATGGTGTCGGCATTTCTGCCGATATAGCGCCTGAGATCCCGGTTCATGTCGTTGACCATATTCAGGGTCTTCTTCATTTGCACCATATCCAGTTCAGCAATGGAATAGATGATGCCGGTTTCATCATTTTTCCAGCGACCAATAATTTTTACGCCGCTCAGATTGATTTTGCTCAGGTTTTTAATCTGCCGCGAAACCGTTTGCTGGCTGACCGCATCGGCATTACTGCCCGAGGCGGCGGTGTAATCCTGACTGGCTACGTCCATGTAGGAGGACAAAATTCTGGCGACTTCAGCGCGGGCGCGATTGTCCGCGGTAGATTTTTGCAGGGAAGCGTCTCCCATGGCAGGCGCACCGCCGACGCCGTGGAACAGGCGACCGCCCTTGTCGTTGAGGTACTGGGTGCCTTCATTCACCCAGTCGGGCGCGCCGCTGATGCCGAGATCGCTTTCGACGGTGGTCTTGCCGGCGCAGGCGCCGAGCAACATGGCGATGCCCAGCAGCACAGCGGGAAAAAAGGCGGTTTGTTTTTTCATCGGTTTTCTCTCTGGCCGTTATGGCATTCACAAGAAGCATGCACGGCTGGCATATTGCCCGCAAAACATGCATTGCAGGACTTTATGGCGACCGCGTCCAACATGCAAGCTGGAGCCGGTCAAAATGTCTGGTCTCCGCTATGCTTGATTTATGAGTGCAATAGATGAAGCCAATCTTCCCGGCGTAGGCAAGCGATGGTGGACGCATTTCCATCATTGCCTACAACAGCGGGGAATATGAAATCTATCTGGCACCCGGAGGGGAGGGGTTTCCTACATCTGCTGTCCGGTTAACGCCGGAGGTGCCCGATTCGGCTTTTTCGTCAGGCATACATATGCAGGAAGATGTACAAGTACAGCAGGCTATATGCGTTGTGGTTCCATCTGATTCTCTCGCGTCAGGATCCGATGCAGCATTGCTGATGTTACCAAGCTCAAAGTCGATAACATTGATCCCAGGGAGTGTTTGGATCGTTTGGAACAGTGGTAAAAGGGTGGAAGCGGGAACCTGACCCCATTAAACTTGAAGAATAAAAAAACGGAGGTTCCATATGAGAAAGACAATGATAGCGGGATTGGTTTCGGCGATGGCGCTTGTCGCCTGCGCCACCACCCCCAATGATCCGAATGCCCAGGCCAAGGAGAAGGCAGCTGCAGGTGCTGCGCTGGGGGCGATTGCCGGTGCCATTATCGGCTATCAGGGCGACCATTCCGGAGGCGCTTTGAAGGGTGCCCTCATTGGCGGTGCCGCAGGCGGAGCAATTGGCGCGGGCGTGGGATATTATATGGATAAACAGCAGGCTGAATTTGAGCGCCAGCTTGCAGATGAGAAGGCTGCCAATCAAGTGGAGATCAAGCGTCTCAAAAATGAAAACTTGAAGATCACCATGAATAGTGAAGTGTCGTTTGATTCCAATTCCTCAGCTGTCAAACCTGCTTTTCGACCTACGCTGGATAAGGTAAGCGATATCCTGACCCGCTACAATCGCAGCAGCATTACTGTTGTAGGATATACGGATAGTGTGGGTTCCGGCACCTATAATCAGGGACTTTCCCGGAGGCGCGCGGAGTCAGTTGCCTATTATGTGGAGCGCCGTGGCGTGCAATCGTCCCGTGTTCGCACGGAGGGGCGCGGAGAATCCGAGCCTCGGGCCAGCAATGCTACGGAGGCTGGACGCCAGCTGAACCGGCGGGTTGAACTGCTGATCATCCCCGACCGAGATATTCAATAAGCAGTTTTTATTTTTTGTCACCAAGCAAGGCCCCGCATTCGCGGGGCCTTTTGTGATCTGGCGCAACATTTCAATGTGACCTGCGTAACAGCGCGCCCTCCCTGTTGGGCTTAACTTGGCGCAAGAAATTTAAGGAACTTCATTGTTGCTACAAAGAAGGAGATTGTTATGTCTATATCGGACTTCGTATTTTGGCCTGAGCATGTGATTCCATCTGTTCTGGTTTGGGCCATTATTCTTATCACTTTGGCTTACCTTGCACGCAAACCGGTGCATCTGGCGGTTCATTCATTCAGCCGGTTGTTGCACCATGCATTGAAGTTGGCGGCAAGCTCCATCATGTTGGCCGCACACAAGCTTCAGCAGCGGAACCGGGAAGTGTTGCTCGCCGCAGGCAGGGAAGCTGCCGAACATTTGGTTGAACGGGAATTCGAACGTGTGGATGATGCCGTGCGTCGTGACCTTGCCGAATATCCTGCCCTGCACCGAAAACTTGGTGATGTGGTGGCCAAGGTTGATGAAGACTTCCAGAAAAGTACCGAGGCTCCCCCTTCAGCGCCAGGCTGGGCAAAAGCGGTTGAGGCAGTGGCCAAGATTCCTTCCGCTGGTGACCCGATGGTGGGCAATGTCCTCAAGAGTATCCACGGCTCCATGGTGAAAGCGAACGACCATGCTTTGGCGGAATATCGCAAAAGTAGTGGCAAGCGCCATTTGCTGCTCAAGCGCATGCTGCCTCTCTGGCGCAAGATGGAGACCTCGCTAAAACAGGTTGATAACAATATCAACAGTCTCATTGGCCGTTCCAAAACCATTGATAAGCACATGGATGAATATGAGGAGATTATCAGAAAAACAGATCGTTCAGAGCAGATGCTTTCTTCATCTTCATTAACACAATTTTTCATCTCGGCCTTTGTGATGGCCATCGCCATCGGTGGCGCTGCGATCAACTTCAATCTTATTGCCCGGCCGATGGCGGAGATGGTTGGCGGTGGCAGCATGCTTATGGGGTTTAAGACGAACAACATTGCGGCCCTGGTAATCATTCTGGTGGAAGTGGCGATGGGCCTGTTCCTGATGGAATCTCTGCGTATCACCCGCCTGTTTCCGGTGATCGGGGCGCTGAACGACAAAGTACGTATCCGTATGGCTATAATTACCTTTTCCATTATTTTCGCTCTGGCCAACGTGGAAGCAGGCCTGGCTTATATGCGTGAAATTCTTGCTCAGGATGATGCTGCTTTGCGTGCTACTCTTTTAAGCGGTGAGGCCGCTGGCCTGACCGGTATTTCCGAGCGTTGGATTACCACTGCAGCGCAAATGGGCATGGGTTTTATCCTGCCTTTTGCCTTGGTCTTTGTAGCCATTCCGCTGGAGTCTTTCGTGCATTCCCTGCGAACGGTGATTGGCCTGGTTGCAGTTGCCATGCTACGCGTTACAGCTGCTTCCTTGCGTTTTCTGGGTAATATCTCACGCTATACTGGTGTCTTGCTGGTGCATCTGTATGACCTGATCATCGTAGTTCCGTTATGGGTTGAAAAACTGGTCATGAGGAGTCAAGCGGCCAAATCCGGAACAGCTTCGGAGCACGAACCCCAAAACATGGATGATACGATTGTAAGGAGGATGTCGGTATGAACAAATTCTCAACATTTCTAATCCTGGCAACCGCTATGGTATTGGCAGGCTGTTCTTCAGAGACTGTTTCCCACAACCGCGGTGTCTATATGCTTATCGATACTTCTGGCACCTATGCTCAGGAACTGGTCAAAGCACAACATATTATCAATTTCACCTTGTCCAAACTGGATCCTGCCGATTCCTTCGCCGTGGCCAGTGTGGATACGGGTAGCTTCAGTGAGAAGGACATCATTGCCAAAGTGACCTTTGATGACCGCCCCAGCAGGGCCAATCAGCAGAAACGCAAGTTCAGGCAGGAGGTGGATACCTATGTAAAAGGCGTGAAATCCAGCCCCTATACGGACATCACGGGCGGCATTCTTCAAGCCATTGAATTTCTCAATGAGGCCGGCACCGGCAGGAAAACCATCCTCATCTTTTCCGATCTCAAGGAAGAGTTGAAGAAGGGCTATATACGGGACATTCCGCTGCAACTGAATGGCTTTGACGTGGTGGCGCTGAATGTCACCAAGCTTAGAAGCGACAACATCGATCCCAGAGAGTACATGGACCGTTTGGAGGAATGGAGGAAAAAGGTGGAAGCCGGTGCTGGAACCTGGCGGGTCATCAACGATCTGGAAAGACTGGAGTCGATTCTGGATAACTGAAGTCCGTCCTTATCTTTGTTCCTGAAGCCGCCCACGCTATATCCGGATAGCGGGGCGGTTTTTTTCTGTTTCATCAAGATGTCTGCTATTGTGTTATATTCTTTACGCTTGAAAGCTACAGGTAAAATTGCGGTCAAAAATGGCTCGCGGTTGGAGGGGAAATCATTTCCTCCAACTTGCCTGGACTGGCTGGAATTACCATGTTGACTTCAGGGACGCTGGAGTATCCGGAAATGCATCCCGCATCTCCGGACATGAAGGTGCGGCAAAACAGACAGTAGGCTAATCACACGATTACAGCTATGCTGGATACATGAGCGCGATCAATGAAGCCGATTTGCCCGGTGTGGGCCGGAAGCTTTGGCTAGAGGCAAGCGATGGCGGACGTATTTCTATTATTGCCTATAACAGTGGTGAATATGAAATCTACCTGACGCCCAAAGGGGAGGAATTTCCTACTTCTGCTGTCCGGTTGGCACCTGAAGAAGCGGAGGCGCTGGGGTCAGCCTTTCCGTCAGGCAAGGGCATGGGGGAAGATGCGCAGGTGCCGCAAGCCACATGTGTTGTGGTACCGGCTGGTTCTCCCGTGCTGGGAGCCGATGCCGCATCACTGAAAAGGGGAGCTGCATTTGTCGCGGCAGTCACAACTGTTTCAGAGGATTCCATAGAATCGCCTGGCGGGCATGTGCTGCAAACGGCGGATATTCTTTACCTGATGGGACCGGACAAGGATAGAGAGGCGCTGGTGCAAACGATCCGGCGTCATGTTTGATGGATTGGTAACAAGTCATCAACGTGCCCATGGGTGGGCGCGCAACCCCATAACTTGTCTCGTAAGGCATGGATTTGTAAGGAAAGTAAAAATTGCACTTTTTACCTTCCATGGAGTAAAAAGGTCATGAACGGACTTTTTACGATTTCATCATGATTGATATCCAGGGTGCCGGTGGATGGCTGCTTGGCCTGGCTGCAGCCTTGGGATTTCTGGCTATTACGGGTGGACTGGGGCTTCGATTGCGGTTCTCCACAATTCCCGGCTATCTTCTGGGCGGCGTTATACTGGGTGCGGTATTCGATATTCCTGAAACGTTTCTGCATATATTAATGACGCTCGGCTCCATGCTGATCCTGTTTTTTGTGGGGCTGGAATTTTCACCCGGGAGTCTGAGAAATCGTTTCAAGGGCCTGATTAAGCCGGCCTTCTGGGATGCGGTTGTCAATATACCACTGGCGGTCATTGCAGCTTTTGCTCTGGGCATGCCCATTGTCGCCGCTATTTGTTTTGCGCTGGCTGCCTACGCTTCTTCTTCCGCCATCATTGCCAAGGGATTGATGGATTACAAGCTGATTGTATTGCCTGAGGCTGAATGGTGTCTGGGAATTCTGGTGGTCGAGGATTTGGTCATGGCTTTGCTGTTGCCTTTATGTGTCGTGATGCTTGGCTCCGGGTCGCTTGAATTGCTGGCCGGAATAGCTGCGACCCTGTTTGCAGGGCTGTTATTGTTGGGATTGTTTGTTGCGCTTGTCCGGATTGGACTGGTTTCACGCTGGCTGAATCAGTCCGAAAAGGATTTGACCCTGCTGGTCAGCCTTGCACTGGTATGTCTGATTGCCGGGATCGGTGAATCTTCCGGCATTTCCGCTGCCGTCGGGGCGCTGCTGGTTGGCATGGTGGTGTCCGAGAGTGATAGCCGGAAAAAAATCGAGGCATTGCTTGTGCCGCATCGTGAACTTTTGGCTGTTGGTTTTTTTGCGGCAATTGGCGCGGGCGCAGACTGGCGCCTGTTGATAGATAATCTTGGTGTGGCGATTCCCTTGGTGCTGGTGACAAGCCTAACCAAAATGCTGGGCGGATATCTGGGAGGCAGATCGCAATCCATGTCCAGAGAATCGGCTGTGAGGCTTGGTTTGCTGCTTGTGCCCCGGGGAGAATTTGCTTTGGTTGTGGCCGCACTCACGCTTGGCCAGTCATGGGGAATCGGTTTTTACAACACGGTTGTCGCTTATGTCATTGTCAGCGTCTTGAGCGGGACGTTATTGATACGCTATCACATGGGTATCAGCCGCAGGCTTTCCCTGTTGCTGTCCTGACGGCAATGTTGTGTAAAACGAAGCGGTTGGCGGCGACCAATATTGAAGGCTTCCTCCAAATGGTCGCCGGGCACTTACCCTGGGGGTGAGAAGATGGGAAGCCCTTCTTATATTCGGTTCGTTATTGCAGCAACATTATTCTTTTTCTCTGGTATGCAGAACGTGCAAGCGGGGATGTTTTCGCTCAGCGAACAGGACGAGATCAAGATTGGCCGGCAGGCCGCGGCTCAGGTCGAACAAAAAGTACGTATATTGCGCGACCCGAAAGTGCAGGATTATGTCTCGAAACTGGGCATGGAGCTGGCTCGTGCCAGCGCGCGGCCGAATCTTCCCTGGCGGTTCCGCGTGATTCAGGACAAGCGCATCAATGCATTTGCCCTGCCGGGGGGATTTATCTATATACACAGCAAAGTGCTTGAGATTGCAGGCTCCGAAGCAGGATTGGCAAGTGTTATCGCGCACGAAATCGGACACGTTGAAGGCCGTCATCACAAGGCACAGATTGAAAAGGCGATGCGCTATCAACTTGGTCTGGGCGTGCTGGGAGCCCTGGTGGGACGCGGTGGTGCCGGTAATGCGGCACTGATTGCCGGCAGATTGCTGGCACAGGGGCAGTTGACAAAATACTCGCGCCAGGCCGAGGCGGATGCCGACCGGCGCGGCGTGAAGCTACTCTACCGCACAGGCTTCGATCCCATGTCCATGAGCCGGTTTCTGCAAAATCTGGTGAAGCTGGAACGCGGTAACCGTGATCTGCTGGCGGGCTTCTTTGCCGATCATCCGGCGGCCAGAGACCGCGTTGCCTCCACGCGTGCACAGGCGCAAGCCCTGCCGGGAAAAATGTGGCGTGGGAACAGCATGGCCTTTCTCCGTATATCGGAAAAACGGGGTGGAAAGGTGGCTAATGGTGAATTTTCTACCGATAAAACCCGTAAAAATACAGGCCGCTATGAGGGCGCACGGATTAAACCAAAACGTAGTATTCCACCTCGTTACGAGGGTGCGCGCATTCATCCCCACTGACGTTCTTCCCAAAAACAGTACTAACCCGGATTTTTCATGAAAAAGTT
>CAZEMN010000014.1:0-22704 GCA_964513335.1 uncultured Zetaproteobacteria bacterium
GGTAATGTTACGGATATTACCTTTGGCAACCTGGCGGCAAACGCCAAGTCAACAACCATTGTCACCGCAGGCGTAACACTCGATTCAAATGCACCTGTCATCACCGGTTCTGTTCCTGCTCAGAAAGGAAGCTTCGATCCGGCCACCCTGGCCACGTTTAATTTCAAATCTGACGTCAACGTGTTCGACCCACTGGGTGGACAGCACACCGTTTCCATCTATTACGTGAAAACAGCCGCGAATGCATGGAACTGGTACGCCGGCGTTGATGGCACCAACATCACCGCGGCAACCACCGATGCCTTTGGATCCGCGGCAGCGGCAACCGGCGCGACGGGAACGCCCGGTACAACCTACATCGGCGCTATGGGCACGTTGTCTTATACCGCAACCGGTGCACTGGATGTGGAAACACTCACAAACAATGCTGCCCCCGGCACAGCTGCAGCTCCAACGGCTGCTAATTTTACATGGGATGGAGGCGCCACAGCCACCATCGGCTTCGACTTTGGTGATGCTGTCACAACCGATGCGCAAGGGCCGCAAACAGTAGGTACGGGAACGACTGGCACGGGTCTGAATGGCACGGTGCAGGTTGCAGGCAGTTTTGCTACCCGCCAGATGACACGTGACGGTTTTGCCGCCGGATTTCTGGATAAGCTGGAAACAGATTCCGCGGGTAAAATCTTCGGCGTATTCACCAATGGCCAGCGCCGCGCCCTGTTCCAGGTTGCGTTGGCAAACTTCCCGAATGCCGGAGTGTTAAATCAGATTGGCAACAACCTGTTACAGGAAACCATTGCATCAGGCTCGCCTGTTCTGGGCCTGCCCGCCGCTGGCGGCCTGGGAACCATCACGCCCTTCGGGTTGGAACAATCTAACGTGGATTTAGCCAATGAATTCGTCAAGCTCATTGTGATTCAGAGGGCATACGAGGCCAACTCCAAAACCATTCTGACCACGGATCAAATGTTGCAGTCACTTATGCAAATCAAGCGGTAGTTTAACCGCTAATCCGTAAAAGGCGGGGGCATAGTCCCCCGCTTTTTTTGATGATTCTTCGTTCTCATAATTTTCACCGCAGAATTAGCACGCTTCTTGCTTGTGTTGTAAGTGAACCTGTCACAGAGAAGGTTGACTCGCAGGATCTAGTATTGATTTTTCAAGGGGTCTGATTCGTGGATATAGCAACACTCATTGGTCTCATACTGGCATTTGGACTGGTTGTTTTCGCCATTGGTAGTGGCATTCCAAGCTTTATTGACCCGCCATCCATGTTGATCGTTATCGGTGGCACGGTTGGCGTGGTGCTGGTCAGCTATCCGTTGGCCGATGTGATCAAAATCATCGGCGTGGTCATGAAAACCATCATGTACAAATTGCCCGCCGCCAAGGATGTCATTGCTGAGCTGGTCGAGTTCTCCCAGATCGTACGTAAGGAAGGTATTCTGGCTCTTGAAAGCAAAGTGGGTGATGTGAAGAACCCCTTTATGGCCAAAGGTCTGCAAATGGCCATCGATGGTCAGGAACCTACGGAAATTGAAGATATCCTGTACATGGAGATGGAGAAACTCGGAGCGCGTCATACCAAGGGCGCGGATATCGTCATACAAGTCGGTACGATGGCACCCGCCATGGGCATGATCGGCACGCTGGTCGGGCTGGTGCTAATGCTGCAAAATATGTCCGATCCATCGTCCATTGGCCCATCCATGTCCATTGCTCTGCTGACCACATTCTATGGTGCCCTGATCGCCAATATCGTTGCCCTGCCCATGGCTGCCAAGCTGAAATCACGCAGCAAGGATGAACTCATGCTGCACGAAATTATTCTGACCGGGGTGCAATCGCTGGTTGCAGGCGAGAATCCGCGCGTCATGGAGCAGAAACTGCTCGGATTCCTGCCACCCAAAGAACGTAAGTCATCCTTTGACTGATTTCTTTGCCACTGCCTTGACAGGATAAAAAACCTTGGCCAAACGCGAAAAGAAACCTGATCCGATACCGCGGGAAAAAGATGTTGCGGGGGCGCTGTTTCTTGAACTGATGATGCAGATGCTGGCCTTCTTTATCCTGTTAACATCCATGGCCGTCATTGTGGAGGACAAACGTCTGGCAGCGCTAGGCTCACTTGCAGGCACCTTCAGCCCCCTCGCGCGTGGTGCCAACCTGAGCCAGGGTAAAGGCCCTTCGTTGCCCACGCGTGACATCGTGGAAGGCACCAAGGCGCCCAAACGAACCGCCAAAGCATTGACGGATGTCGCTAGGGAACTGGGACTTGAAAATGCCATCCACGTCCTGCCCCTGGATAAAGAAACGGTACGCGTACGCCTGCCTGAAAAAATCATATTTGCCACCGGACAAACTACTCTTTCCCCATCAGCGGGCCCTTTGATGGATGCGCTCGGTAAATTATTTGCACGCCCCGAAATTATTGAAATCAGCATCGAGGGCCACACGGATGAGACACCTACGAAGGGGGCTCTTTATACTTCCAACTGGGAACTCTCAGCGGCACGCGGAATGAGTGTGTTTAAGGCGCTTTCCAGCCGCGGTATTGCCCGTAGCCGCATGATTGTTGCCGGCATGGGCGATCAACACCCCTTGATTGAGAATGGCAGGGATTTAAGCCGGAGAGTCGAAATTACGATCAAATTCCGCCCCGTCACCGCAAAAAAAGAACAATCAGTCAAGCCCGCATTGCATCTGCCCTCGCGTCCCGCGGTCGCACCACCGGTTCATCCGTAATGGCGCGCAAGAAAAAAAAGGAACCCGAATTCCTTCCCGACACCGAATCATGGATGGGCACTTTTGCCGATCTGGTCAGCCTGATGCTGACGTTCTTTATCCTGCTTGTATCTATGTCCACGCTGGATCAGACCGGTCTGTCGGATATTTCCAGCTACTTCACCAAGGCGGTCTCGGTATTAAACGCAGGCGACAAAACCGAAATGCAAATGATTAAGCCTTTTACCCTGCAACAAATGGTCACACCAAAAGAATTGATGCTGGCCATGCGCCAGAATTCCAGAGTGATGCTCAAAAACAGTACGTTGGAGCATAAAGTCAACGCTATCATCCTCAAAAACCGCCTGATTTTGCGTATGGGCGATGCAGTCCTGTTTGAGCCGGGACAGGCTAAACTTAGTCCACAGCACCTCAAAGCCATGAAACGTTTGGCAAAAATGCTGACATCTTTCCCTGGCAATATCCGCATCGAAGGGCATACGGATACGTCCGCACTGCCCGAAAACAGCCCTTGGCCAGACCCGTGGAGCTTGTCACTGGCCAGAGCGGCATCAGTCTTGCATGTACTGGAAAATGAAGGCGTGAATCCGATACGGCTTTCCATGGTGGGATATGGTCCTTCGCGGCCTGTTTCCACCGAAGCCACCCCATTCGGACGCAAGCGCAACCGGCGCGTGGATATTGTGCTCTATGAGAGCCATTAAACAGAGTTAATGGAGAAATAACATGGCTGACGAAGAAGAAAAGCAGGGAAAAGAGTCCAAGGGGGAAAAGAAATCATCCGGTGGTCTTTTACCCATCATTAATTTGGTGCTGCTGCTGCTGGTGTTGGCCACAGGCGGATTTATCGCGTGGAAACTGATGCAAATGGAACAGCCTGCCGCGCAAGTCAGCAAGGTAGCGCAGACTGAAGATACGGCAATCCCTGAAGCTGAGGATGATGCCGGTCAACCGCCGGTGCTGATGGACATGGATAATATTACCGTGAATCTTGCGGATACGGATGCCAGCCGTTTCTTGCGTACCAAGATCAAACTGGCTGTACGCAGCACAGAAGCCAAGGTAAAAATTGAGGAAAATATGGCCAAGATCAACGATCTGGTTATCACCCTGCTATCCAGTAAAAAGTTTTCCGACATACGTACGCCGCAGGGCAAATACGCTCTGAAGGAAGAGATGGTTTATCGTATCAACCGTGCGGTTGGCGGCAAACCGGTAAAGAATCTGTATTTCACGGATTTTGTTTCTCAATGAGCGAACCAGTTCCGCAACAGGAAGGTCCGGTTCTCGAGCCGGAAGAAGTTGCCGCCCTGATGGAAAATATCGCTCCGGATGAGGAAGCCCAGGCCATCTTCGCAACATTGCCTCCCATATCACAGCCCGAGTGCGTGGAGGCATTTAGTTTTGAGAGTGAGGGGCCTGAAGGTCCTGAACGTTACCCGTTATTCGGCAGCGTTCAGGACCGTCTGGCTGAAGCGATGAAAGAGGATTGGAAAGAACTCTTTCAACGTCAAATTGATTTGAATACAGAAAAATCAACACTGACCCGCTATGGAGAGATCGTAGAACCGGATAAGCCAAATGTTTATTTTGTTTTTGATCATGCCGGCTTTGGTCTGATGCTGGCGATCGTCAGCATCAATATCGCGGTCGCCTATGTTGATGCATTGCTGGGTGGCAACGGCGAGGCCTATGGCACGGTTGCAAAATCATTATCTCCCGTGGAACAGCGCTTGTGTAAACGTCTGGCTCGGGAAATTAAACTTACCATGGAAGCTGCATGGAAGCCCGTTTATCCGATGGATTTTATTCTGAAAAGAATCGAGACCGATCCACAATTCCTGGGCGTGGCCGCCAGCCATGACTTATGCTTCAGCGCTGTTCATCACATCAAGCTGGATGAAAATCTTGAAGGGGACATCACATTCCATTTTCCGCGAGCATTCCTGGACCCGATTTTGGAAATGCTGCGGTCAACGACCCATGATACGCCTGCCGCAATAGATGATGAATGGAGTATTCAATTGCGGGAAGGCCTGCGGGACACCCCTCTTACGTTACGCCTGGAAATGGGTTCGCTGCAAATGAATATCCGCCAATTCCTGTCCCTTAAGTCTGGCGATCAATTGCCTTTATCCAAGCGTGAAACAGACCCTGTTGAACTATGGATCGATTCCGAGCCCGTATTCCAGGCCATTGCCGGTCAGAAAGATGGCATGCTGGCTGCTGAAATTAAAGAAACTTATCACCATGGAGGTAAATCATGAGTGCGACAGCCCCGGAAGAAAACCCCGCAAGCGCGGCGTCTCCAAACCTTGAAAGTCTCATGCACATTCCTTTACAGGTTAGCGTAGAATTGGGCCGTATCCAGCTCCCTTTGCATGTAGTGGCGAGACTAGTCCGGGGTGCGGTTGTGGATATGCAGAAAGAAGCCGGGTCCAGCGTTGATATTTGCGCCAACGGCAAAGCCTTTGCCAAAGGTGAAATTGTATCGGCGGATGGAAAACTGGGGGTTCGTATCCTCGAAGTTACGTCTACCAGCGACCGTATTCATTCGCTGGGCTAACCCATCATCGGGTCATGCATGCCAATTTTCTGACACTCCTGTTACAGTCCTTCTCGGCGCTGGCTGCCGTGCTGGCTCTGTTTGCCATGCTCATATGGATGCTCAAGCGGTTGCAGCAGCATCGTCTGATGCACGCTCCAGGCGGGCAGGCGCACATCACGCAGCGTTTTGCGATTGATGCAAAGCACAGTGTGGTGGAACTTGCGCGGGGGGAAACCCGCTATTTAATCGGCCTGTCACCAACAAGCATGACTGCAATCGCCGAATATAAAATCCCCATGGAAGAAGAGACTTCATCGCCATGAATACTCGACTTGTTGGCCACAATGGCGCAAAGTTGCATAGAATCATGTGGATTCTATCGCTATCCATGCCTGTGTGGTTCGCTTTCCTGCTTTACACAAACATCGCGCAAGCGGCCGATATTCCCACATTTTCCGTCAGCCTCGGCGACTCGGATAATCCCGAGGATTGGTTCACAGGTCTGAAAATTATTGCCGTACTCACGGTGCTGGCTCTTGCACCCTCGGTACTGGTCATGATGACGTCATTTACCCGCATCGTTATCGTTTTCGCTTTTCTACGGCAGGCGCTTGGCACACAGCAGGCACCGCCTAACCAGATTCTGATCGGTTTGGCCTTATTCATGACCATCTTTATCATGATGCCAGTATGGCAAAAAATTGACGCCACAGCCGTAACACCCTACCTCAACGAGGAAATCAGCCAGAGTGCAGCCATGGAACGTGCAACAAAACCCTTGCGTATATTCATGCTCAAACAAACACGTGAGGATGATTTGCTGCTATTTTTGCATGCCGCCAAAGCGGAAAAACCCGCCTCGGCGGACAAAACACCCATGCATATTCTGATCCCTGCATTTGTCATCAGTGAACTACGCACCGCTTTTGAGATCGGCTTTCTCATTTACATCCCGTTCGTGGTACTGGACATGGTCGTGGCCAGTGTGTTGATGAGCATGGGTATGCTGATGCTGCCACCGGTGATGATCTCATTACCTCTTAAAATCATCCTGTTTGTACTGGTAGATGGATGGCACCTGATTACCGCATCATTGCTGCAAAGCTTTGCTTCCTGAAGCTGACCAGCCTGTAAGGAAAAAATTTTGACTGACAATGATCGTAAAAACATGGACCCCAGCGGTATGGATGCATTCGCTTCTATGGAAACGCTGCGCCTTTTATACGCACAGTCACCCATTGCCTTTGTTGCCTCGCTAATCGCCGCCGGTTTGCTGGCTTCCATGCTGTGGAAGGTTGTAAATCACACGTGGCTGACCACATGGCTGACGACGATGGTGATATTCACGCTGGGCCGCCAACTTCTGGTACACAAATTGCAACGTATGGAAACTTCCACGAAACACGTCTCAAACCATCATAGAACACTGGTGTGGCTTGCCTTCATGGCCGGCACTATCTGGAGCGTGGGAAGCGTGATATTCCTGCAGCAATCACCACTGGAATACCAGATATTCATTATCCTGATTCTTGGCGGCATGGTGGTCGGCGCCAGCGCTTCATACGCTGCATCCCGCGCTGTTTTTAATGCTTTTTCATTGCCCGTTTTGATTCCCGTCATTATTTGGTGCCTGACACAGCCAGACAGGATTCATATCACCACCGGAATTATTCTTACCGTGTTCGCAGCGGCCATGTGGGCCATCGTTATCCGTAACCACGCCATGGTGCTACGGAGCCTGACACATGAACATCAAAGCTCCAGGCTTGCCCACGAGTTACAGCAAGAGGTGGATCAACGAAAACGTGATGGGGAATTGCTAAGTCTTCAATCACAAGTATTGAAAATCATTACCACTGCCAAGCAGGATTTAGAGTCGGTACTTGAAGCACTGGTGTTTCGGGTTGAGGAATTTTGCCCCGGAATGGTTTGCTCCATTCTCCTACTCGACCATGAAGGAAAGCATTTACTGCATGGTGCTGCTCCCCATCTGCCCGAGGCATGGAACAACGCGGTAAATGGTGTGGAAATCGGCCCTTGTGTCGGCTCCTGCGGCACGGCGGCATACCGTAAAGAAAGAGTTGTCGTTGCGGATATCGCCACTGATCCGTTATGGGCATCTTACAGGGAAATGGCGTTGCATCACGGACTGCATGCCTGTTGGTCCCAACCGGTGATGGATGCAGAGGAAAACGTGCTTGGAACCTTTGCCATGTATTATACCGGCGTCCGCAGTCCGTCAGACCATGAGATTCAAGTGATCGAGAGCGCCGCCAATCTTGCCGCTATCGCAATTGAACATACCAGAAAAGAAGAAACACTGCATCAGCTTGTGGAAGTCATCCCCGATGCTGTGGTGATGCACTGTCAAGGTAAAATTGTGTACGCCAATGCCGCCGCAGCCAAACTATTCGGCACCACTGCGCACGACGGCATGCTCGGCATGCCTATACTGAATTTCGTGCCTACGGATATGCGTTCCATGGTTGAGGGACGCATGGACAAGGCTATCCATGTGCCAATGCCCCTCATTGAGGAAAGACTGCAAAGACTGGATGGATCCGCGTTCGACGCCGAGGTGACTGCGCTGCCGGTTAAATATCAAGGGAGACCCGCAACTGAGGTTATTATTCACGATTTAAGCGCACGAAAGGAAGCCGAGGCGGAAGCACGGCGTCTTCGCGTTGCGGTGGAGCACGCGCCGGAGGGTATTTTCATTGCTGATGAAGACGGGCGCATCGTTTACTGCAATGCTGCTTTCGCGCAAGAGGCGGGACTGGAACCGGATCAGATGCTTGGGAAATATGCTGCAGAGTTGCGTGGCGGCAACAAGGATGATGCCCACTACCGCAAGATACTCTCCCGTTTAAACCGGGGTGAATCGTGGGAAGGGGAATTCACCGTTTCAAATGCCAGGGGGAGTAAACGAACGGTGATTCGCAAGGTGGCGCCGGTGATGGAAGCGGGAAGAGCGCACTACCATGTAGGAATCGACTTTGACATGACGGAAAAATATGAACAACAGGCCAAGCTGGAGCATACGCAGCGTCTGGAGAGTCTGGGCGTATTGGCAGGCGGTATCGCTCATGATTTCAATAACATTCTGACAGCGATTCTGGGCAATGCTTCACTGGCGCGCATGAAGCTGAAACATGCATCTCCGGCACAGGCTCATTTACACAAGATTGAGGTCAGCAGTAGACGTGCGGGAAAGCTGTGTCATCAAATGCTCGCTTATGCAGGCAAGGGAAAGCGCGTGGCCAAACCCATGAACATCTCCGTTCTGGTCAACGATATTTCCGCTATACTTGAAGTGTCGTTGGGCAAGAATGTAACGCTGGAGAAGCGCCTCGAAACATCCCTGCCTTCTATTGAGGCGGACGAAGCACAAATGGAACAGGTGATTATGAACCTTATCACCAACGCGAATGAAGCCATGCAAGGGAAAAACGGCTCCATTACAATCACAACCGGCGTTATGCAAGGGGATGCAGCCTATCTGAAAGATTGCCTCGGCACGGAGAATCCGCAGGAATGTCAGTATGTATTTCTGGAGGTAAGCGATAACGGTTGCGGTATGAATGCACAAACAAAAACAAGGATGTTCGATCCCTTCTTCACTACCAAGCGCACTGGGCGAGGGCTGGGTATGAGTGCTGTGCTGGGCATTGTCAGTCAACATCACGGAGCGCTCCATCTGCACAGCAGAGAAGGCAAGGGAACGACATTCAGAATCCTGTTCCCGGGAATCGAACATCGCGTGAAAGACGTGCAAAACTCAGAAGGCCAAGAAGTAAATACCAGATTTTCGGGGATGGCTCTGGTGGTGGATGATGAGGAGATCGTCCGCGAAACGGCATCGTCATTACTGAAACATATGGGATTTGATGTGCTCGTGGCGAAAGATGGCCAGGCTGGCGTGGAGGCTTTTCAAAAAAATAAGGATAAAATTACAGTGGTCCTGCTGGACATGAACATGCCACGCATGAATGGCAAAGAAGCCTGCCGCAAAATGAAAGACATGCGCCCGAATATTCCCATCATTCTGGCATCCGGTTATAGTGAAACACACCTCTCCGATGACTTCATGAAGAAGAGAACCGCCGGTTTCCTGCACAAACCGTATTCGAAGATGCATCTTGTGCAAATCTTGCACCGCGCCATGAACAGCTAACCCGGACTACTAACCACGTTAATAAAGCCACATGCGGCGACTCACCCGGAGGGCACCTCACAGGCAGCCAGACTCCACGTTACGGCGCTTGGCACGGGCTCGGCAGCAATTTATGAATAATCCTGGCTAGCCCGTGACTCACCGGGCAATCACCACATCCCTGTTCCTGTTGTTTAAATTGGCCCCGGGTTTGCTTCATTAAGGCATGAACCCCGATACTGTCGTCCATTTGGGCACCCAGGCGCTATACATGGTTTTGTGGTTATCCCTGCCCATGCTGGCCGTAGCCCTGATTGTTGGCGTGGCCATCTCTCTGTTTCAGGCTGTGACCCAAATTCAGGAAATGACCCTGACCTTCGTCCCCAAAATTATCGCCGTATTTGGCAGCATGGTGATTGCCGCGCCGTGGCTAACCAAGACCATGGTCACATTCACCCGCCAACTCATCGAAAGCATACCGGGACTCTTGCGTTAATTAATCCGGATTATTCATAAATGCTGCCGAGCCCTTGCTTGTTCCCTTGCCCGCAACGAATCCTTTCTCAGGCATCCGTAAGCATGGCTACGCCCTTTTTGATTCGGGCCATCCTTGGCCCTTACCCTGCGGGCGCACTTCGTGCGTCCAAACGGCTGTCCTGCCTTTTTGTCGCAAGCATCCGTTGCGAACAAAGGTTCTGCGCACAAAAAGGTCAAAGGTCGTTTGAACGCCCGCAAGGACGGGACGAAGTCCCGAGGGCGCAAGCCAGAATCAATCATCACGACGATTCATAAATAAGCCGAATTAAATGACTTTCCCTTTTCTTGCCACGGGCGATGTCACTATCGCATTTCTGGTTCTGCTGCGTGTATCCGCCATGATCATGTTCTTGCCCATTCTCGGGCATCAACTGGTGCCGCCGCAGGTAAAAATCGGCCTCATTGGCATCATTTCTATTCTTCTTTATCCGATTGTCCGTCCCATTGTGCCTGAAATCCCGCCGTCCCCCGTCGCATTCGGTCTCATTGCCGGTCAGGAGATCCTCATTGGCGCCATGCTGGCCATGCTCGCCCAACTCATCTTCGCCGCTGTGCAACTGGCCGGACAGATCATGAGTTACGAGATGGGTATGGCCATTGCTAATGTATTCGATCCATCCACCAGTGCTCAAATTGCCATTGTGGGGCAGATGGCCGTTGTCCTGTCCATGCTGATATGGCTTACGGCAGGCGGGCACCACGCTTTTCTGATGGCAATCTCCGATTCTTTTACAACCATCCCGATCGGTCATGCCTGGTCATTTACGGGATGGCAAGCGCTCAATGATGCCGCAGCAAGCATGTTCGTTCTTGGTTTGCGTCTGACCGCCCCCGTACTGTTGTTGCTGCTTTTCACCTATGTTGCACTTGGGCTGTTATCCCGCGCCGTTCCACAGATTCAAATCTTTTTCGTTAGTTTTCCTCTCACCATTGGTCTGGGTATGCTGGTTTTCGCCCTCTCCCTGCCAGCTTTTCTGGCGCTGGTGCATGATGAGTTCAGCGGATTAAGTCATCGTATCCCCCAATTCCTGCACATACTGGCAGGTGGATAAAACATGCCTGACGAACAGGATAAATCCCAACAAACCGAGGACGCGAGTCCAAAAAAGATAGAAGACGCGCGCAAAAAAGGTCAGGTCCCCAGCAGCAAGGAGCCGTCGACAGCCATTGCATTTCTTGTTTTGGCCGGCCTTGGAATCACCGGTATTGGATCATGGGTTCTGAGTCACATGACGCACATGATGCGCCATTATTTTTCGGCCGGAACGGAAATGCTCCGAGCCGATGGCCCCGGCATGCAATCGCTTCTGTTTTCAATTAGCGGCGACATGGGAATGATTATTCTACCCATTGTACTTCCCATGATGATATTAGGCATATTGGTCACTGTCATGGTATCCGGGCCGGTATTCACCTTCGAAACGCTTAAGCCGAAACTGGAGAAAATCAGCCCGCTGGCCGGTTTCAAACGCCTGTTCTCCACCAAAGGCATAGCCGAATTTGTCAAATCCGTATTGAAATTATGCGTCATTTCCCTGGCGTGCTGGGTAGTCCTGAACGGGCTCCTGCCTGATACGCTGCTGTCCAGTCGAACCAATGTCGGTGCTATTGGCCGACTGGCCGTCCGGGGCACGCTCGATATCGCCGCGCTCTCGGCGCTCATTTTCTTCTTCATAGCCCTGACGGATGTGCTTTATCAACGCTGGGAACATGCCAAGGGATTGCGTATGTCCAAGAAAGAACAGAAGGACGAAAACAAGGACACCGAAGGCGATCCACAACTCAAGGCCAAGGTTCGCCAGATTCAGCAGGAGCAGGCCCGCAATCGCATGATGACTGACGTACCCAAGGCGGATGTCATCATCACCAACCCGACGCACATCGCTATCGCACTCGCCTATAAACCCGGAATACCGGGAGCGCCAAAGCTATTGGCAAAGGGCAAGGGGAAAACCGCTGAAAAAATCCGTGAAATTGCGCGTGAAAACCGTATCCCCATCCGTGAAAACAAACCTTTGGCAAGATCCTTGTATAAGAGTGTGAAGATCGGGAATGAAATACCTGAAGAACTGTATGAAGCCGTAGCCATCATTCTGGCGGAGATATTCCGCATACGCGCCGCGGCACAGGGGGTATAGAACATCATGCAAGCAGCTGCAACCCTTGCAATTCAACGCTTTGGACGGCACACGGATGTGATGCTGGCCATTGGTGTTCTGGGTGTCCTGCTCATCATGATGGTGCCCATGCCGACATGGCTGATGGATGTGATGCTGGCCGCCAATATTACGATTGGAATCGTCATCCTTCTGACATCTATCTATGTGCTCAGGCCACTGGATTTTTCCGTATTCCCCTCATTACTCCTGCTCACCACGTTGTTCCGGCTGGCGCTGAATGTTGCCTCCACGCGCCTGATCCTGTTGCACGGGCAGGAAGGACCGGCAGCCGCTGGCCGCGTCATCGAAGGCTTCGGCCAATTTGTCGTCGGCGGCAACACCGTGGTTGGACTGATTCTCTTTCTGATTCTGGTTCTGATTAACTTTATCGTTATCACCAAAGGCTCCACGCGTATCGCCGAAGTGGCCGCTCGCTTCACTCTGGATGCAATGCCCGGCAAACAGATGGCCATTGACGCTGATCTCAATGCTGGCCTGATTGATGACAAAACGGCACGCACCAGACGTGAGTTTATTGCCCGCGAAGCTGAATTCTACGGTGCCATGGACGGTGCCAGCAAATTCGTTCGTGGCGATGCCATCGCAGGTCTGGTCATCACGGCAATCAATATTTTCGCCGGCCTGGTCATCGGCACAATGCAGCAAGGCATGCCGCTTTCCGATGCAGTCGATGTGTACAGTATTTTGACGGTGGGTGACGGCCTCGTATCGCAAATACCGGCGCTGGTCATTTCAACCGCGGCGGGCATCATCATCACCCGCGCCGGTGGCGAGGCTGCACTCCCCCAGGAACTCTCCCGCCAATTCACGCAAAACCCACGTGTACACATGGTCGGCTCCGGCGCTCTGCTACTCATGGCGCTGGTTCCCGGGTTGCCATTTATTCCTTTCCTGCTGCTATCCGTGGCGCTCGGTATTACCGCATGGTATCTGCACACCACCTCTGACGCGGAAGAAGGAACATCTGCAACAGAAGCAGATGCCACGCCGGTGGAAGCCAAACCGAATGAACGCCTTTCTGAATTATTGGTACTTGATCCCATCCGTCTGGAGGTGGGGTATGGACTCATCGATCTGGTGGAATCGGGTCGTGACGGCAATCTTCTGGATCGCCTGCAAGCCGTACGGCGTCAAATTACCCGTGATATCGGTTTTGTACTGCCACCAGTGCATATCAAGGACAACTTGCAATTGGGCGTGGGTGATTACCGTGTCCTGATTCGTGGCGCTGAAATAGGACGCAGTGAAATACGTCCACGCAACTTACTGGCGCTTGAAGGCCAACAAACTGGCGAGCAGGTCGAAGGCGTCGCCACACAGGAACCGGCGTTTGGACTTCCGGCCCTATGGATTGACAACGACAAACGGCAACAGGCCGAACTCTCCGGCTATACGGTCGTGGAACCTGCAACGGTCATCATCACCCATATCACCGAACTTTTGCGCCGGCATGCACATGAGATTCTGGATCGTGCACAGGTCAGAGAGCTACTGGATGGCCTGTCCGAACGTTATCCCAAGATCGTGGAGGATATCGTGCCGGCACAGGTATCGTTAGGCCTGCTTCAGAATGTGCTGCAACGTTTACTTGCCGAATGGGTCCCTATCCGAGACCTCATGGTCATTTTGGAAACTCTGGCGGATGCGGGTGGAGAACAACGCGACGTGGATGTTTTGACCGAACGCGTGCGCACCCGCCTTGGACGCTCCATTGTCCAGCATCATCTGGACTCCCAGGGTGAATTGCGCGTCTTCGCCCTGGAATCAGAACTGGAACAGGATATGAATGACCGTGCCGTAGCTCAGAGTGGCGCTACGCTACCCATGGATATCCAGCACTGGCAGCGTTTCACTGCACGCCTGAGCGATGTAGTTGCACGCCATGATGTGGATACGCCGGTTATCCTTACTTCACCTCAACTGCGTCACCCGCTGGCCAAGGCATTAAACCGCATCATGCCAAGGATCGCCGTATTATCCATTGCTGAAGTTCCACCCAATATCACGGTCCACCCATTGGAACAGGTGGGTATCTAGGTGGAATACTAAATGCAAATCCGCGTATTCTCCGCCCCCAGGTTGCATGAGGCGCTGGCCCTTGTGCGCCGGGAACTGGGCCCGGATGCCATCATTCTGGACCGGAATCAGAAGATCAATGGCAACCATGAAAAAATATGGCATGTGCATGCAGCACTGGATGTGGAAAAAAAACCTTATGTACCAACGGGATTTGCCACGCCAGAGCCTGAAACAAAAAAGCGGCTGGAAGCCTCCATGCAACGACTGGAACGCATCATCACGGGTTTGGGCAAGCAGGAGGCGGACGGGCTACGCGTCACGCTTCCCGATGCTGTTGCGCAAAGTGCCTTTGACCAACTCCTTCTGCTTGGCGTAACCGCCAGCCATGCGGCAGACATGGCGGTCGCCTTCGCCAATCGTGCGCCTGTATGTGCTTCCCTGTTAAAATGGGGAAAAAAGCTTAATTTGAAAAAACGCCGGGAAATCGTATTGCTGACCGGACCATCCGGAGCTGGAAAAACTACGATGGCGGCGAAGCTGGCAACGTATTACAGCCTTAAGGGAGTCTCCACCGCTTTTATCAGCACCGATACCGAACGCATGGGTGGCCTGGATGCTCTCGCGGCTTATGCCGAGGTGCTCGGCGTTCCCATGCTTCCCCTGCGGCATCCGGATCAGGCATCTAAAATCATGGCCGAAACAAAACCGGCACGATTGGTGCTAGTAGATACGGAAGGCTGGAGTTCACAACAATCCGGCGCTCTCCGGCGCCAACGAGAATTGTGGAAATCCCTGTCTACCAGCCGCCGCATGCTGGTGATGCCAGCCAGCCTGGACGAGAGTGATGGAATGAACCTTATCGATGCCGCATCGGCACTAAACATCACCGACCTTGCATACAGCAAGGTCGATGAAACCTGCATGATCGGCAAGCTGGTCAACTGGAGCGCCGCATCAAGAATTGCACTTTCCTATTGCAGTTACGGCCATGATGCATCCGAAGGCATTGGCCTTCTGACCCCCAGGTCATTAACCAGCCTGTTAGCCAGCCAATGCACAGTCCGGAATAAGGAGTCAGCATGAGCGAACACACGGAACACTACCGCAATGCATCGCCACAGGTTATTGCTGTCGCCAGCGGCAAGGGTGGCGTCGGCAAGACTTTCTTTTCCGTTCACCTGGCTGCCCGCGCTGCTGAAGCGGGAAACCGTGTTCTGCTGATGGATGCTGATCTGGGTCTTGCCAACGTTGATGTCATGCTTGGGATTTCGGCCAAGGCTTCAATTCGTGAAGTTGTGGAAGAAAAAACCGGTTTAAGCCAGGTTCTGGTGCATAGTGATTATGGTTTTGATGTCCTGCCCGGTGGTTCCGGACTTCATACGCTGACAAGACTGACCCCTCATCAGCAGCAGATTCTGCTGGATGAACTGGATGTGACAGGCAGCGATTACGATATTGTCATTATCGATACCGCAGCAGGTATCGGAGAGAATGTTCTGTATTTTGTATCCGCCTCTGAATCGGCACTGATCGTGCTGACGCCTGATCCAACATCGTTAACCGATGCCTATGCCCTGATCAAAGTGCTTTCCCGGCAGCGGGATATGCATCGTTTTATGGTCACAGTCAATCAGGCGGATGAAATTGATGCACACATCACTTTTCGCCGGCTGATGTCTGTTGCCGATCGTTATCTCGACGTGCATATGGACTATATGGGGCATATTCCTCCATCCCGTGATGTACGGAAGGCCATCCAGGCTCAACGCCTGTTAAGCCGTGACGGAGGCTGCCCGGAGGCCATGCAACAAACACTGGATGCCGTTCTAAGACAGCCGCGTGATACGTCTCGTGACAGCGGATTGCAATTTTTCTGGCAGCATAGTCTGAACGAGGCATTGGTATCCGAGTCCTCCCTTGCTACCGGCGCACAGGGGGTCAACGCATAATGCCATCACGTCATGCAGCGGCCTGTGGTATCAGTATTGGTCTGCTTACCGGTATTGCTATCGCTATGTGTCTCGATCTGGAAGTGGCGGATGCAGCCTACCGCATCGCCGTGCTGGCTGTCTGTGGTGCATGGATGGGAGCCCTGCTCGCGTGTCTGAATGATTTATTGTCTTCACCACAAAACCAGAACAGCGGACACTGGAAATGAACACCGCCACCTACTGTTCGGTTGAGCCGGAAGCTCTGGGCAATGCGGAGCACCTGCTTGATGAATATCTGCCCATGATCCGTTATCACGCCGGCCAGTTGATACGCCGGGTTCCGGATTCAGTGGAGATGGATGATTTGATTGATGCTGGTGTGCTGGGCTTATTGGATGGCGCCCAACGCTTTGATAGCAACCGTGACGTCCAGTTCAAAACTTTTGCCGCTTACAGGGTGCGCGGTGCCATGATTGATTACCTGCGGCAATTCGACTGGTTGCCGCGGGGATTGCGTGATACATCCAAGCAATTACAGAAAGCGCTACTGGAGTTGGAACAGCAGCATGGGCGCCCCGCCGAGGATCAGGAAATGGCTGCACACCTTGGCATCAGTGTGCAGGAATACCGTGAACGTCTGGATCATGTCCGTGGTATGGCTGTGGTTTACTTCGATGACCTTCCCCACATAAACGGAAACGAAGATGCACTGAATGTGCTCGAATCCATGGAAGGTGATCCTGCTGATCGCCCTGAACATCAAACAGCAATTCATCAGTTCGCGGAGCGTCTGGCGGACGCCATCGACATGCTGTCCGCACGCGAACGTATTCTTTTAACCCTCTATTACTACGAGGAATTAAACATGAAGGAAGTGGCACTTGTTCTTGACCTCACTGAATCCCGTGTCTCGCAGTTACACTCGAAAATGGTATTGCGATTACGCGGATTCCTCGGTCTCGACATAACTTGAACCGCCCATGAAACGTAACTACTCAGAGGCCTTGGATTTTGCTTCATGGCAAGGCGCGAGAAGCACAGAATCCATAGCATATGTGCTTATATGTGAGGATTCGAGCATCGCAGCAACGCCGCCATGGAGCAAAAGACAGGGGTGCTGAGTAGTTACACGAAACAAGGAGATTCATAATGACTGATTTATCTTTTATATCCGCCGAGGAGTTGGCAACCCTGTTCAATCTGCTGATTGTAACAGCCATTGGCGGTCTGTGGATCATGTGGGCACGTGCATCCCGCAGGCAAAAACGGGTCGAGGCTTTGCTGATTGCAACCTCCGAACAACTGGACGAGGCCTCGCGCCACCTTGAAGGAGCCATGGCCTATATCCAGCGTATACAACACCAGGAAAGCCATATCCCCGATACTCCCCGGGCTGCTAGTCCGGAACTCAAAACAGCCCCGTTATCCATAAAACAACCCAGGGCAGCACATACCTCGAAGAATTCACCCGTTACCTCCGTCTTACGCATGCATCGGGAGGGCTATTCTCCGGAAGATATCGCAGCCAGCCAGGATATCGAACTGGCCAAGGTAAAACTCATGCTGAAACTGCATGAACGTCAGGCAGCCTGAATCCGGGCATCATCCTCTGTGTTTCCCGTCATTGCACCTCAAATCCTGAATCTGGTGGAAGGTGTACAGGCAACACCGTTGTTGCGCTTGCCATGGCCAAACGGAAGCCTGCTTCCGGCCCGTCTTCTGCCTGTCGAAACTCCCGGCAACGCACGCCTTGCATTGTCCGGGTTCACACTCATGGCACAAATTCCGCCATCCACGCCCATGGGTGCGGTATGGTTGCAATTAATTCAACGTGATATGCCTGCCCGATTCCGTATTTTGAGCCAATCGCAAACCATCGAAATTTTAGCTGATATGTTGCAGAAAACAGAAAACCAGACACCAGTAAAAATATCTTCTCCCGCCACGCAAAACAATGTACCCCATCATCCGCTACCGGCATCCCAACCGCAATTGCATGAACAGGGTTGGTCCCGTCTGGATACAACTGCACTCCCATGGTTCACGACGGGTACACCGGAAGGCAACAGCGTCATGCTTCGGGATCGGAACGACGGTCAGGACCGCGGCATGGTGCTACGCGAAAGTCATGGCGATGATTTCCGTTTGCAGGGCCGTCTGGATCTTGAACATCTGGGCGCCGTGCTGTTTCATCTGCAAGGCCGCATGGATACGGAACGTTGGAATTTGACGATCCACACCTCAAAAAGTTTCATCCTGTCCGAATTACAGGCCGCTATTCAGGCATGGACTGTCACCCAGGAAAAACAACACCCTGGCCTGCAAAGCGAAGTACATGCCGGACTGCCCGAAGACACCGCCTCCCGCTTTTCAAAGGTGCGTGCATGAACAATCCCGCAATGGATAAAACAGATGTAGCCGTAGCTCTCGAATATGAACCTGACAAGAATGGCGCACCCAAGGTGCTTGCTGCGGGTTTTGGCGAAATTGCCCGGCATATTTTAGAGCTGGCCCGCCAGGAAGACATCCATATTCACGAGAATGAAACTCTGGCGAAACTGCTGGCCAGAGTTCCGGTAGGCAGTGAAATACCGGAGGCGGCTTATCAACTGATTGCGGAATTGCTGACCTTTCTTTATGCCACCGATGTGAGGCTGGCGGAAAAAATGTCCGCCGCCGAGAGGAAAATTATTCCGCCAAGACATAACAACCGATGAAAATACATTGATTTAAACCCATTTTTTTCACCATGCAGCTTTGGCACTGATTATGCTCATTACGTCACAGGTGCGACACAACACATACAGGCTTTGAGGAGAAAACATGCAAACTGGTTTCTTTGTTGCCGGAGTAGCCGGACAGACCGCCCAGAAGAAGATGGACAACATTGCCCATAACCTGGCCAATGTGAACACCGCCGGGTTCCTGAGCAGTCATATCGCATTTCGCACCTCGATGACCGAAAAACTGGCATTATACAGCGATAAAAGATATTCACCCGCGGCTTATGCCAGTGAAGGAAATTCGTTTGTCGATACTCATCCTGGCAATATCCTGGATACCGGCAATGATCTTGATTTCGCCATTATCGGTGATGCGTGGTTCCATATCAAAATCAATAAAGATGAGACGGCCTACACGCGCGCGGGGAACTTTAAGCTGGGTCCGAATGGCGGCCTTTTGACGCAGGATGGAAAATCCGTTCTAAGTACCGGCGGCACACCTGTTCAATTACCACCTGGCCGCATCGAACTGACGGATCAGGGCGAATTATATGTCAACAATGAGAAAGTATCAGACATTGGGCTGATTCAGATTTTGGATGCGTCAAAAATCCAACGCATTGGTAAAGCGCGCATTACTACGCCAGCTAACAACACCAAACCCGTGGGCAGCGATGCTACGGTTCGTCAGGGCAAACTGGCCGGTTCCAATGTCAACAGCGTTCTAACCATGGTGGACATGATCAATGTTACACGCAGTTCCCAGAGCATGATGACGATGATCGAACAATACAATCGTGTGGCCACTATGCTGAGTGAACAGATAGGCCGAATTCAGGGATAAGAAAAACACGGAAGTAAAAAAGGAGCTTAATGATGATGCGATCACTATGGACAGCGGCAACAGGTATGGCAGCCCAGGCGGTAAATGTCGATGTTATTGCCAATAATCTGGCCAATGTCAACACCACGGGATTCAAACGCGGGCGCGCCAATTTTGAAGATTTGATGTATCAGCAGATTAGCTCGCCCGGATCGCAAAACAGCGCCGGCAATCAGGTTCCGAACGGCATTCAGGTGGGGCTTGGAGTGCGCACTGCGGGCATTGATCGTGTGCAAGCTGAAGGGAATTTCCAACAGACTGGCAACCCGCTGGATTTAGCTATCGAGGGCCGCGGTTTCATTCAGGTATTGCTGCCCAGTGGTGAGTTGGCGTATACGCGCGGAGGCAGCCTTTCCATCAACAGTCTGGGGCAAATTGTCACCCAGGATGGTTATCCCATGATTCCCACCTTAACCATCCCACAGAATGCCATGTCGGTGACCATCACACCCGACGGCAGCATCTCCGCCGTGCAACCCGGAAACATCTCCACCATTCTGGGACAGCTTCAATTGGCAGATTTTGCCAACCCCGCCGGACTTACCGCCATAGGTCAGAACATGTTACAGCAAAGCGTGGGCAGTGGCCCCCCCATTATCGGGGCGCCTGGAGTCAATGGCCTGGGGACTGTCGCTCAGGGCACCCTGGAAACTTCCAATGTCAGTGCGGTGGAAGAGATGGTCAATCTTATCGCCGCGCAGCGTGCCTATGAAATGAATTCCAAAGCCATCCAGGCCGCCGATGAAATGTTGCAGGCAGCTAACAACATCAGGCGATAATGAGGGACAATCTGATGAAGACATATCCAACCCTCTGTTCTTTCCGCATCGCCGCCATTACCCTGATGCTGAGCCTTTCGCCCGCCATGGCGGCAGCAAAGCCGGATGCAGCGCTCAAAAATTCGCTGACATCCTTTTTTGCCCATGGGGTCGAGTTTGAGGGCGCTCGCGCCGAATTAATTGAGGTTGACGGGTGGCCTGAGACCCGTGGAGCCCTGCACTGGCAGCTTCCTCATATCAGCGGACATCCGGGCCGTATTTCCATGGTTGCGTGGCGTGGCAAGCCGACGCAGCGGCAGCGCTGGTATGTGCCTGTGAAGCTGCGCTGGTGGAAGCGCGTCGCCGTAGCAAAAGCAGGGCTTCCTGTCAGTACTATCCTGTCTCCGGAGCTTCTTTCCGTGGAACGCCGCGATATTACCGGGCATGCCGGTAAAATATGGTCGCACCCTTCCCGGATGAAGGGCTTGCGCCTGACACAGGCAGTGAATGCCGGTGCAATCATTTCCGCCCAGATGGTGATCCGCCCTCCTCTGCTTCAATATGGCGATCTGGTTACCCTGATTGTACATATGCCGGGCATCAGCGTGCGGGCATCCGCCCGTGTGTTGCAACGTGCTTCCCAGGGGCAACGCATCCGGGTGCAAAATATAACCAGCAAAAAAATTATGCAGGCTGAAGTGATGGACCGGCATACGGTTCGGGTGATGGCCGGAGGAGCATGATGTGGCATCTTCCATGGATTCCCATCCTGCTTTTGCTGTCCGCCTGCATGCCCAGCATATCTTCGGTCACCCATGACAAACATGCGGGCGAGGTGCAAAAAGCCCTGAGCCAACCCATGCCCGACGTCAACAAGACCGGCTCATTGTGGGCCGGAAACGTCTCCCTGTTCACGGATGCCAAGGCGCGCCGGGTGGGTGACCTGATCACCGTTCTGGTCTCGGAAAAGGCCAGCGCTACCCGCTCGCTCGGCACGAAGAAGGCAAAAAAATCCAACCGTAAAACCAGCTTGTCCGCCGTATTCGGTTACGAAACCTCACTGTCGAACAAGAACCCTAATTTCAAACCAAGCTCAGCCCTGGATATCAGCGATTCGAAAGACTTTGACGGTTCGGGCAGCACCAACAATTCGGACACCCTCACCGCCAGCGTCACCGCCGTCGTTACCATGCTATTCCCCAACGGCAACATGAAAGTTGTGGGCCGCAGGCAGGTCACGATCAATCAACAACCACAGGAACTGACCTTCTCGGGCATTGTCCGGCCAATGGATATCGAGCCGGACAACACCATTCCTTCCTCAAAGGTAGCACAGGCCATCATCAGCTATGGTGGTGGCGGAGAACTGGCCACGGTGGCGCACGAAGGCTGGTTCTCGCGGACACTGGATCAGATATGGCCATTCTAAAGAATATCATCGCAATCCTCCTGCTGGTGCAGGCCAGCCTGCTGGTCATGCCGGCCACCTCCTCGGCTGAGCGTATCAAGGATATCGCGGACGTGGAGGGTGTACGCGGTAACGCCCTGGTGGGCTACGGGCTGGTCGTGGGCTTAAACGGCTCTGGCGATAACGCCATCACTTCGCCGTTTTCGGTCTTTACCGTATTGTCCATGCTGGAGAAACTTGGCGTACGGCTGCGGGACAAGATTGTCATCGCCAGCACCCTTCCGAAGAACATCGCCGCTGTCATGGTGACGGCCGAACTACCACCATTTGCCAGACCGGGTCAGAAACTGGATGTCACGGTTTCCAGCCTCGGCGATGCCACCAGCCTCAGGGGTGGCACGCTGTTGGTCACACCGCTCCTGGGCGGTGACAGCCAAATTTATGCCATGGCGCAGGGATCTATTTCCATTGGTGGCTTCACTGCCAGCGGCAAGGGCGCCAGCCTGGTTAAGAATCATCCGACGGCAGGCCGTATTCCCAACGGCGCCAACATCGAGAAGGCCGCGCCGGACTCCCTGCGCAATGATCAGGATAAAATTGTTCTAAATCTCCGTCAGGCCGATTTCACCACCGTCAAGCGCATGACCGATGCCATCAACACCCATTTCGGCAATGGTATGGCGCATGCCTTAAGCGCCGGGTCCGTAGCGGTTGAAAACCCCACATCCAACGCGGTATCCCTGATCGCCGAACTCGAAGGTATTGAACTCACCACGGATCACCCTGCCGTGGTTGTGATGGATGAGCGCACCGGCA
>CAZEMN010000015.1:0-21746 GCA_964513335.1 uncultured Zetaproteobacteria bacterium
TCATGGGCTAATCCTCTCAAGGTTTTTAGCCTCCGACAAACCCGGGGTGATTCAGCCTGCCTATCCGCTCATGCTTGAGGAAATCGACCACTCATCACTTTTTGATCAGTCTGATCACCGTAGAGTGATACAAGCTGACGATAGATGCAATTGCTTGCATGCTTGTTATAAATAGGCCTTATAGCTATAAGAGCTCCTTTATTGGAGGTGTGATGATGAAAGCTTTTGCCGCAAAAGAGGCTAAAAATCGATTTGGGCGTTTAATGGATGCCGCACAATGTGAACCAGTAGCCATTGAAAAGCATGGGCGTCCTGTTGCCGTAATGATGTCGGTTGAAGAATACAAAATGATTAAGCTTGGGCACTTGCGAACTGAGGTCGGCTTGGGATTGGAGCAGTTGGATCGTGATGAATCCACTGTATTTGATAAGGCTGGTCTGGAAGATTTCTTTGATGGCATTCAGGCAAATGGGCGCGCAAGAAGAAATGCCAAGGCGTAGCATCATATCATTTTCTATCGTTTAAACGGAGACATATTGGAAGTAGCTCGCGTGTTACATCAAGGCATGGATGTTGAGCATCAATTTACTTGGCCATGAACTCTGACGGACTGAAAGCGTTGATTCGTGTAAAGGCGTTGGAGCATGGCTTTGACCTGTGCCGCTTTGCCCGACCGGATGTGTCCGAACTGCATCAGAGCGGTTATCAGGCGTGGGTGGCCGCCGAAATGCACGGTGAGATGGGCTGGATGGCCGAGGAGAGCCGTGTAGAGCGGCGCAAACGGCCTGATTCGATGCTGGATGATGTTCGGACCGTCATTACCGTGGGCATGCGCCATACGCCGCCACCGTATTCGCTGGAAAATGTGGAATCCGAACAGGGCAGGGGAGTGATTGCATCTTACGCGCATGGAAACGATTACCATGACCTGGTGAAAAAGCGCCTGAAGGCCCTGGCGCGCGATCTGGATGAAGTTCTGGGGAAATATGCTCAGCGCGTCTATGTGGATACCGCACCGGTGCTGGAGCATGCACTGGCCGAAAATGCTGGATTGGGCTGGCAGGGCAAGCATTCTTTAACTATCAACAAGAAACAGGGTTCATGGATGATGCTGGGTGAGGTGTTCACCACCGCTGAAATTGAACCGGACAAACCGGCAAGCAACCACTGCGGCACATGTGCGGCCTGTATGGATATCTGCCCCACAAAAGCGATTGTTGCACCGTATGTGGTGGATGCGCGGCTGTGTATTTCGTATCTGACCATTGAATTTGACGGGTTTATCCCGCGTGAACTGCGCCCGCTGATGGGGAATCATATTTTTGGTTGCGATGATTGCCAGATGGTCTGCCCGTGGAATCGCCATGCCGTTGCGCCCGATCCGGACCTGCTTGTACCGCGTGAAGAAAACTTGCTGCCGGAGCTCACCAATTTGTTGCAGCTCGATGATGAAGCATTCCGGCAGCGTTTCCGCAAATCTCCGGTCAAGCGGGCGGGCAGGGGAGGCTTGCTGCGCAATGTATGCATTGCCATGGGTAATTCGGGTGATACAGGCTTTGTGCCTGCATTGGCGGCTGTGCTGACGGATGCGGAAGCGTTGATCCGCGGACATGCGGCATGGGCGCTGGGACAGCTTGCAAGTAGAGCAAATCATGGACAGATTGGCACAGTGCTGGAACAGAGAAAACAACAGGAACATGACGTAAATGTACTGGAAGAAATAAGACTATCTATTGATAATATAAAGGAAAATAATGAAAACACCTGAAGCTTTTATCTTTGATCTGGATGGTACGCTGGTGGATGCGTTACCGGACATCCGCGCCAATGCCAACCGGGCGTTGAAGTCGTTGGGGTATGATTTTGAACTTTCGCTGGAGGAAACCAAACCACATGTCGGCGGTGGGGCGCAGAAGCTGGCTGCCAGCGTTCTGGGCAAGGGCATGGACGATCCTGCCACCATGGCGCTGTATCACGCGTTTGCCGATATCTACGAACAACATCCTGCCGACTTCGGTAAACCGTTTCCGGGCGTGATGGACACGCTGGACACACTCAGGAAGCGCGGCATCCCGATGGCCTGCGTCACCGCCAAGCCAGCCAAGGCGCGTGTGCAAGTGCTGGATATTCTGGGGCTGACGCCATATCTGGCGCATGCGCTGTCGCCCGAGGATGGCTTTGCCAAGAAGCCTGCACCGGATATGCTCACTGAATGTTGCCGGGTGATGGATGTGAAGCCGGAGAACACGGTGATGGTTGGGGATACCCGTTTTGATATCGAGGCGGGATTCAATGCCGGTTGCCATACGGTTTGCTATTGCGAACACGGGTATCAGCCTTTGCCGGATGAATTTGAAGGAAGGGTGATGCGTCTGAAGGCATTTACCGATCTGTTTGCGTTGCTGGATGACTGACACGCGTAAAGTTACCGGCATATATGGCATTCTCCCGGCAGATATTCCGCTGGAAGATTTGCTGTACAAGGCCGAAGCGGCGCTCAGGGGCGGTGTGAAAACACTTCAATTGCGGGACAAGAAACAGGGGTTCAAACGCCGTTTGAAAAGGGCGCAGGCATTGCAATCACTGATTCAAGCGTATGATGGCATCTTCATCGTCAATGATTCCGTACCACTGGCGCTGGAATCAGGTGCCGATGGCGTACATCTGGGCCGGGAGGACATGAAAAGTATCGCTACGGTTCGAATGGAAGCAGGCCATGCATTGATCATTGGCGTTTCATGCAAGGGTGATGCGGCCTTTGCCCGGCATGTGCTGGATGAAGGCGCGGATTATGTGTCTTTTGGCGCGGTGTTTCCGACTTTATCCAAAGAGAATGCTGTTCCAATCGGTTTGTCGAGGTTGGCGAAGGCCCGTCAGTTGTTTCCAGAGGCGAATATCTGCGCCATCGGTGGTATTGGGCTGGAGACGCTTCCCACAGTAAAAAAGGCCGGGGCTGACTGCGCTGCGGTCATTTCAGCCCTGTTCGGCGAGGATGATATTGAATCTGTAGCTCAGAAGATGGTTACAACATGGGGACTGGAAGCATGACGGACAAGCGCCCTGTTTGCCTGACCATTGGTGGATCGGATTCGTGCGGGGGAGCCGGAATTCAGGCTGATTTACGCATCTTTGAACAGTTTGGCGTTAAGGGGTGCTCGGTGGTCACCGCTCTGACGGCACAAAATCCACATGAAGTCCTGCGCATTGAGCCGGTTTCTCTGGCCCAGATCGAAGCGGAAGTTCATGCCATATTTGATTATTATGATGTTGCGGCAGTCAAAACCGGCATGCTGCTTGATGCGGAGCATATTGCGGTAATTTCAGCCTTGCTCGGCGAATATCATGCCGGGAAACCACTGGTTGTTGATCCGGTGATGGTAGCCAGCTCCGGCCAGCGTCTATTGGATGAAGGTGCGGTACAGACGCTGAAAGAGGCACTCATCAAGCAGACTACGCTGTTCACGCCCAATCTAAATGAAGCCAGCGTGTTGCTGAGCCACACCGTAGATAATTCCGTTAAAGATGCAGAAGCGCTGGCATCCATGTTGGGCCGCGCCGTGTTGCTCAAGGGAGGACACGGGGAAGGGGATATGTTGGTGGATGTGCTATGCGAAAAAAATGGAGAAATCACGCGCTTTGCGTACCCAAAGCAGGTTCTGAATGCTGCGCGGGCGCATGGAACAGGCTGCCGCCTGGCATCCGGTATCGCTGCTTCATTGGGACTGGGCAAAAATTTGGTGAACTCGGTGGATGCGGCTATCAAGTACTTGCAGGAAGATCTATAAACGTTACCATGTCACGTATTGAAGGGAAGATGGGAGTGATGGGTGGCACGTCACAAATATACAATCACAGCATCCGATCACTGGTTTGCACGCCGATGGGTGGAAAAAAAGATTGCAAACCCGACGTGGTTGGGAGATACGCGAACCTTTGCGGCACACCAGGATTTTCGCCAGCGGCGTGATATTGCCGAAGAACTGAATACATGGTGTGAATTATGGATGTCCGCCATGGAATGGACGCAACTGAAAAACGCCATACGGACAAGCCGCAAACGGGCCAGAGGAACGGATGATGTATCCGTGACACTGTCACGTTATGCCTGGTCTATTCTTGATTTCTGGGCTAAACGCGAAGACTGTACTTTGTCGGAAGTGATTGAAAAACGGTTAGGTGCGGAAAATGCAGAGGATTTCATGTCAAATACTAACCCGTCCAGTGGATTATAGATCCGTTCCGAGGGTTTCCTTGGCTTCCTGATAGAGTGATTCCAGTGCATCAAGGTCAAGTTCAGCCAGATTCAGTTTTCGTTCGGCTGCCAGGAATTCCATGGAGCGAAAACGACTTGCAAACTTTCTGTTGGTATGCATCAGTGCTAATTCCGCATCAATGTCCAGTTTGCGGCCCAGATTGACCAGAGTAAACAAAACATCGCCGAATTCATCCTCAATTCTTGATGAATCAGCATGGCTACGCACCTCATGTTTCAATTCATGCAGTTCTTCCTCCATTTTTTCAATTACATCGTTGGCTTTAACCCAGTCAAAACCAACGCGGGAGGCGCGCCGTTGCTGCTTGTGCGCGTAAGCAAGAGCCGGTAAGGGGGGAATACCATCCATCAAGCTGCTCCGTTCTTGATGCTCGGCATCCTTTAAGCGCTCCCATTGCTGCGAAAGATCATTCGATTGCGTGCCGTTAAATACGTGTGGATGACGGTAGATCATTTTTTCGAGTAATGACTCCACAACATCATCCAGGTCGAAGTGCCTGCTTTCAGAAGCAATCCGGGCATAAAAGATAACCTGCAGCAACAAATCACCCAGTTCGTTTTTTAGGGCATCCCACTCATCGTGCTGAACTGCCTGCTCAATGGCTTCCAGCACTTCATGGGTTTCTTCAAGCGTGTAGGTGCGTAACGACGACAGGGTTTGTTCTTTATCCCATGGGCAATTCTCACGCAATACATGCATAAGTTCTTTTAACTTACTGTAGTAATTATCTTTATCCATGATCCTATGTGGCATATACTCTCTTAGAAACTTTACATAATATACATTATGCGACGTTAGCAATTATGCGCCCTTGCGATAGTATTCCGTGGCAACTTGCACAAATGCTTGCTTATCCCCTATGCTGCCACACAAGTGGTTTTGGATGAACCGGGAGGATTCATGGACATTTCTGAATTACTGGCTTTTACCGTCAAGAATAATGCATCGGATTTGCACGTCTCATCCGGTGAGCCTCCCATGATCCGTATCCATGGCGATATTACTCGTATCAAAATGCCGTCGATTGAAGCACGCGAAGTTCAAACCATGGTCTATGACATCATGACGGACTCCCAACGCAAGGCATTTGAGGAGCATCTGGAACTGGATTTCTCCTTTGCGCTGGGTGATATCGCCCGTTTTCGTGTGAATGCGTTCTGGCAAAATCGGGGGATGAGCGCGGCATTTCGTGTGATTCCCACCGAAGTGTTCACCCTGGAGCAACTCAAATGTCCTGAAATTTTCTCGACCATTGCGATGGAGCCACGTGGCCTCTGCCTGGTCACGGGACCAACCGGCTCCGGTAAATCCACGTCCCTTGCTGCCATGGTGGACTTCCGCAATCAGGCCGAACGGGGCCATATTCTTACTATTGAGGATCCCATTGAGTTTGTTCATAAGTCCAAGAGTTGTCTGGTTTCACAGCGGGAGTTGGGGCCTCATACCCATTCGTTTGCTAACGCGCTTAGAAGCGCTTTGCGTGAGGATCCTGATGTGGTAATGGTCGGTGAGTTGCGTGATCTTGAAACCATACGTTTGGCACTCACGGCTGCGGAAACGGGACATCTGGTGTTTGGCACCTTGCATACTTCCTCCGCGCCTAAGACCATTGACCGTGTGATTGATGTATTCCCCGCTGCCGAGAAAGACATGGTGCGTTCGATGTTGTCCGAATCGCTCAAAGCCGTCATTTCACAGGCGCTAATCAAAACGGTTGATGGCAATGGACGTGTGGCTGCTTACGAAATCATGCTGGGTACGCCTGCCATCCGTAATTTAATTCGTGAGAACAAGGTGCCGCAGATGGTTTCAGTCATCCAGACCTCTAGCCGGGAAGGTATGCAAACACTGGATAATGACCTCCAGCAACTGGTGAAGGCACGCAAAATCACACAGAATGCGGCTCTGGAAAAGGCCAACAACAAGAAATTATTTGACACCGGCAACGTATAAATTAGTCAAGCAGGAGCAGTAGATGAGCGCAAACGAGCCGCCACAGAGACTTTCCATCAAGCAACTACTGATGGTAATGGTCAAAAAGGATGCATCCGATGTTTATATTACGGCGGACATGCCCCCCTCCTTCCGTATCAATGGCGTTATTTATCCCGCCAAACAGGCTCCTCTGAATGCGGTGCAATGTGAGCAGCTTGCAAACTCGACCATGGGCGAGAAACAACGCGCTGCTTTTGCGGAAACTTACGAAATGAATCTTGCCTTGGCCTATCCCGACCTCGGGCGTTTCCGTGTTAATGTATTTCGTCAACGCGGCAATGTGGGATTGGTTATCCGCCAGATTAAAACCCAGATACCCACCATTGATGACCTTAATTTACCACAAATATTCAAGGATATCGTTATGGCCAAACGTGGTTTGGTGATTATGGTGGGTGCGACCGGCTGTGGTAAATCCACCTCTTTGGCAGCATTGATCGACTGGCGTAACAGCAACCAGGCCGGGCATATTATTTCCATTGAAGACCCCATCGAGTTTGTGCATGAGCACAAGAAATGCGTGATTACACAACGAGAGGTGGGCACCGATACGCTGGAATATGAAACAGCGCTGAAGAACACGTTGCGTCAGGCGCCGGACGTGATTCTAATTGGTGAAATAAGGGATCGTCAGACCATGGAACATGCGCTGGAGTTTGCCGAAACAGGCCACCTCTGCCTGTCCACCTTGCATGCCAACAATTCCAATCAGGCCATGGAGCGCATCATCAATTTTTTCCCGCAGGAAATGCATGAACAGGTGGTTCTGAATCTGGCCCTGAACCTCAAAGCCATTTTATCGCAAAGGCTGGTGCGAACGGCGGATGGCCAGCGTACCCCGGCCATCGAAATCATGATCAATACTCCCCGTATCAGCGATCTCATTATGAAGAGTGAAATTACTAAGATCAAGGACACGATGATGGAAGGCAAAACCTATGGCATGCAGACCTTTGATCAGCATCTTCTGGCTCTATGGAAAGCCGGTCGCATCGCCGAGGAAGAGGCTTTGCGCCATGCCGATGCGGTGAATGATCTTCGCCTGAAGATGAAGATGGCCAAACTGGAAGGTAGCGGTGATGATGATCGTACCGATCTTGACCAACTTATGGGCAGTACCGGTGGCGATTCATCTGACCTGAAGATATAGTGCTCCGTCCCAACTATTGCTTACGTTTCAGCACAAGAAACAGTTAGGACGGGGCACTCGCTATGATGGAATTAAAATATGGCTAATGACTGGCACATGATTGACGACCTGCTGCTTGCGGCACACAAGCACGAGGCCTCAGATTTGATTGTACGGACCGGAGATCGTGTGCGCATGCGCATCAATGGTTCAATTGTTACTATTTCTCCGGACAAGGTTCCACCTCAATCGCGCGAGCAGGTGATTGGCATGATCAAGCATCTGGTACGAAAGCTTCCGGAGCAGCCGAACATCGAACGCGTCCATAATCTTGATTTTCACTATTCATTGGAAAACGTGGCGCATTTTCGTGCCCATGTTATGCGCACCCATAATAATTTCGGTATCGTGGCCCGTATTATTCCGCAGAATATTCCTGAATTTGGCGAATTGCGTCTGCCGCCGGTTATTCGGGAAATTACAGGTTACCGCAATGGCCTGATTCTCATGGCGGGGGCTACAGGATCTGGTAAGAGCACTACGTTGGCAGCCATGACCGATTATATTATCAGCGATAAGGCAGTTAATGTGGTTACGATTGAGGATCCTATCGAATATCGCTATAGCACAAACAAGAAAGGCACGGTTTGCCAACGCGAACTTGGCCGCGATGTTCTGGACTACGCGCAAGGTCTGAATGATGCCATGCGTGAAACACCGGATATTATCGTTGTCGGCGAGGCGCGTGACCGCACGGTGATTCAATCTGCTTTGCAGGCATCCGAAACCGGGCATCTGGTGATGGCCACGGTGCATGCCACAACGGCGATCGGCACCATGCAGCGCATCATGTCCGCTTTCGGCCTGGATGAGCAGGATGCGATCCGCGAACGCCTGTCCGAAAACCTGCGCGCCATCATCGTACAAAAGCTATTGCCATTGAAATCAGGCAAAGGCCGGATCGTGGCTCTGGAAATCATGATTCGCAATTCCGTCATCAAACACTTTTTACTTGATCCGGATCGATGGCGTGAGATTCCGCGTGCCATGGAAGAAGGTTCAACCCTGTATGGCAGCCAGACCTTTGATCAACATTTGCAACAACTGGTTGAAGGCGATCTGATTGAATACGAGGAGGGGTTGGCCAATGCTGTTTTTCCAGAGGATTTCGTCATGCGTATGGGCAAGGAATAGCGCACGCACCGCCTTATTCTATATCCAGCAACGCCTGTTTCATGGTACCGGTCCATTCGCGTATGGCATCTTTTCCGGCAAGGCCCTCGGGTAACAATATGGGATCTCCAAAACGGACGGACGCCCTGCCCCGCCGCAAAAATGAACGCCACAGGTGCACATGATCAAACGGCCAGGTTCCGGTGATCCGGAATGGTAGAATGGGTGCGCCGGTTTCCATGGCCAGAATTACTGCTCCCGGGAGGATTCTTTCAAGCGGGACATCCGGGTTGGCCGCACCTTCCGGGAACAGACACAGTGCATTCCCCTGCCTGACGGCCTCGATGGCATCAGATAGCGCATAACGGTTCGCACCGCCCGGCTTGACCGGAATGACGCCACTGGCATCAAACAGCCAGCGCGCATACCACATGGCCTGATAATATTTCCTGTCCATCAGAAAACAAAGGGGCCGGTTCACCGCGGCCTGTATCAACAGGGGATCCACGCCAGCGCGGTGATTCCCGACCAGAATCAGAGGACCGTCGGGCAAAACACGCACTTTTGGCGCAAGCCGTTGCCAGAAACGGCAATACCAGCGATCAAGTATGCGAAAGAAACGATTCGGGCCACGTTGTATCCGTACATGATTCATTCGGCCATTCTACTAACAACAATATAAATAAAGCCACATACAGAGGCAAATAGCGAATGGTTTTGCATATCCTCCTGACAACATCCACTTGGCAATCCTTGTCTTTAGGGTAGAGAAACGAGGGTGATTTCGCTATATTGCGCTGCCCCGCGCGGCATCCCCTGTGTTCAGACGAATCGAGGGGTTGTCATGCACTTTTACCGATGAGGAGTACGCATGAAGCCATTGCCAGCAATGAAATCCGCATTACCTGCCAGGCAGGGTCTCTACGATCCGGCCTTTGAGCACGATGCGTGTGGTGTTGGCTTTATCGCACATATAAAAAATAAGAAAAGCCATGACATCATTGAAAAAGGTATGGAAATTTTGCTTCGGCTTACCCACCGGGGTGCTACGGGCGCTGATCCGAGAGAAGGTGATGGCGCCGGCATTCTGATTCAGATCCCGGATGCATTTTTTCGCGCAATAACACCTGAATTGAATATTGAACTTCCAACGGAAGGTGAATATGGCGTGGGTATGGTGTTTTTGCCGCAGAATGACGCCTATCGCGCTGCCTGTCAGGATATCACCGAACAAGCCATCACAGAGGAAGGCCAAATATTCCTTGGATGGCGGGATGTTCCAACCAATGCAGCCCGTGCCGACCTGCCCGAAAGTGTCACGTGCTGCGAGCCTGTCATTCGTCAGGTTTTTATCGGCAAGGGAGAGAACTGCGCCGATCAGGATGCTTTTGAGCGTAAGTTATATGTCATTCGCCGGGTGGCACGAAATCGCATTGATGCTCTGGGCCAGTCGGATCCCGCACGTTTTTACTTTGCCTCCATGTCCTGTCGCACCATTGTCTATAAAGGCATGTTTCTTTCGCACCAGGTTGGTGCATATTACGAGGATTTACAGGATACGCGCCTGACATCTGCTCTGGCGCTCGTGCACCAGCGGTTCTCCACCAATACTTTCCCGGCATGGGAACTGGCGCATCCCTTCCGCATGATTGCCCATAACGGTGAAATCAACACCCTGCGCGGCAACATCAACTGGATGAATGCCCGCAGGCATTCCATGGAATCGAGAGTGCTTGGAGATGACCTTAAAAAGCTCTGGCCGGTCATCGCGGAAGGTCAGTCCGATACGGCATGTTTTGACAATGCACTCGAATTACTGGTAATGGGCGGTTATTCGCTGGCGCATGCCGCCATGCTGTTGATTCCGGAGGCATGGGCCGGCAACAGTCTGATGGATGAAAAACGCAAGGCATTCTACGAATACAATGCGGCCTTGATCGAACCGTGGGACGGCCCGGCGGCGGTTGCCTTTACCGATGGGCGTCAAATTGGTGCGACACTGGATCGCAACGGATTGCGCCCTGCCCGGTATCTGGTTACCAATGACGATCTGGTGGTGGGCGCATCCGAGATGGGCGTATTGGACATCCCGGAAGAGAATATTGTTAGAAAATGGCGCTTACAGCCCGGCAAGATGTTGCTGATTGATCTGGTGGCTGGTCGTATCATTGATGACGCCGAACTCAAAGCAGAACTGGCTGATGCCAAACCCTACCGCAAGATTCTGTCCGAAACCCAGATACAGCTTGAATCCTTGCCGGAAGAAGTGCCAACTATGGCACCGGACCATGAGACTTTACTGAATCGGCAACAGGCCTTTGGATATTCGCAGGAAGATCTGAAATTTTTGATGATTCCGATGGCAGTTGCAGGGCAGGGTCCGGTTGGCTCCATGGGCAATGATACCCCGTTAGCGGTGCTTTCCAACCACGCCAAACCCCTGTACAACTATTTTCGTCAGTTATTCGCTCAGGTCACCAATCCGGCAATTGACCCTATCCGCGAAGAAATGGTGATGAGCCTGACCTCCATCATTGGTCCGAATCCCAATCTGCTGGGTCTGGGCGAAGAAAAACCCCTGATGCGTCTGGAAGTGCATCAGCCCATCCTCAATAACATTGATTTGGAGAAGGTGCGTCACATTGACCGCTACACTGAGGGTAAATTTCATACCATCACGCTTTCCATGTGTTACCCGGCTGATGAAGGTTCCACTGGCATGAAAGCCGCGATTGAACGCCTGTGTAAAGAAGCTGAAGAGGCGGTTTGCAAACACTTCAATATCGTCATTCTCTCCGACCGCGAAATGGATGCGGATCATATTGCCATCCCGGCACTGCTGGCCATCAGTGCCGTACATCAGCATTTGATTCGTCAGGGCCTGCGCACTGAAACCGGACTGGTGATTGAAACCGGAAGCGCCCGTGAAGAACACCATTTCACTACTCTGGCAGGCTTTGGCGCAGAGGCCATTAATCCCTATCTCGCCTTTGAAACCCTGTTCGACCTGAAACGATGCGGCCAATTCCCCAATGACCTTTCACTTGAGGAACTCAAGGCCCGTTATATCAAAGCGGTAAACAAGGGGCTGTTCAAGGTGATGTCCAAGATGGGCATATCTACCTATCAATCCTACTGCGGCGCGCAAATTTACGAGGCTATCGGGCTATCCTCGGAATTCGTGGATGCGTATTTCACCGGAACACCAACCCGGATTGAGGGTGCGGGTCTGGCCGAAATCGCTGAAGAAGCCGTGCGCTGGCATCGTGATGCCTATGGTGACAAACAGATATACAGGAATGCGCTCGATGTTGGCGGTGAGTATGCGTGGCGTGTGCGCGGCGAAGAACATTTGCTAACGTCGGAGACTATTGCCAAGCTTCAGCATGCGGTACGTACCGCAAATTATGATCTGTATAAGGAATATGCTCAGCGCATGAATGGGCAAAGTGGCCGTCTGATCACCCTGCGCAGCTTGTTCCTGTTCAAGAAGAAAAAAGCCGTTCCGCTGGACGAGGTGGAGCCAGCCGGAAATATTGTCAAACGTTTTGTAACAGGCGCGATGAGTTTCGGCTCTATTTCACATGAAGCCCATTCCACACTGGCGATTGCGATGAACCGGCTGGGGGGCAAATCAAATACCGGCGAAGGCGGCGAGGAACCCTCACGCTTCACTCCTCTGGAAAACGGGGATTCGATGCGTTCGGCCATCAAACAGGTTGCTTCCGGGCGTTTCGGCGTGACCACCGAATACCTTGTCAATGCCGACCAGATTCAGATCAAGATTGCCCAGGGCGCCAAGCCCGGTGAAGGCGGTCAGTTGCCGGGACACAAGGTGGACAAACGCATTGGCCGCGTACGTCATTCAACACCCGGCGTGGGGCTGATTTCCCCTCCTCCACATCATGATATTTATTCGATTGAGGATCTGGCGCAGTTGATTTTTGACCTGAAAAACACCAATGCCTCTGCAGATATCAGTGTTAAACTGGTTTCGGAGATTGGCGTTGGCACGATTGCCGCGGGCGTGGTCAAAGCGCATGCGGATCACGTGGTAATTTCCGGCCATGACGGCGGTACGGGTGCTTCTCCGCTCACCAGCATTAAACATGCCGGTACGTCATGGGAACTGGGGCTTGCGGAAACGCAGCAGACGCTGGTGTTGAATCGTCTGCGTGGCCGGATGACCTTGCAAGCCGACGGTCAGATGCGTACGGGACGGGACGTGGTCATTGCCGCCCTTCTGGGTGCGGATGAGGTGGCTTTCGGCACGATTGCGCTGATCGCCGAAGGTTGCATCATGATGCGCAAATGCCATCTGAATACCTGTCCGGTTGGCGTCGCCACGCAAGACCCTGAATTGCGCAAGAACTTTGTCGGCAAGCCGGAAGACGTCGTCAATTTCTTCATGTTCGTGGCTGAGGAAGCACGTGAAATCATGGCGGAACTCGGTTTCCGAACATTTGATGAAATGATTGGCCGTGCAGATATGCTGGATACCAACGATGCCATCCGTCACTGGAAATCACAGGGGCTGGATTTATCTCCGATTTTTCATCGCGTGGACCCGAATGGTGCATCCGTTTACCACTGTGAATCCCAGGACCATGGTCTTGATAATGTCAGGGATCAATGGCTTATTGAACAGTCGAAAACATCTCTGGACGAACAAAAACCCGTGACCATTGAAACACCTGTTCGCAACGTCGATCGCAGCTTTGGCACCATGCTTTCCGGTAAAGTCGCCAAACGCTATGGCCACGATGGCTTACCTGAAGACACCATCTACATCAAGGCCAAAGGCACGGCGGGCCAGAGCCTGGGGGCATGGCTGGCGCGCGGCGTTACCATTGATCTGGCTGGCGAGGGCAATGATTATGTTGGCAAAGGGTTATCCGGTGGTCGAATCGTCATCTACCCACCGGCCGAATCAAATGTTACACCGGAAGAGAATATTATCGTCGGCAATACGGTGCTGTTCGGCGCTATTGCCGGCGAATGTTATTTCCGCGGCATTGCGGGAGAACGATTTGCCGTACGCAATTCAGGTGCCGTGGCCGTTGTCGAAGGTGTCGGTGACCACGGTTGCGAGTACATGACCGGCGGTACCGTGGTTGTGCTGGGAGACACAGGGCGCAATTTTGCGGCCGGCATGAGCGGTGGTATTGCTTATGTTCTGGATGAAGATGGTACGTTCGAAACCCGTTGCAATATGGCACAGGTCGATTTGCAACCAATAGCTGCCGAAGCCGAAGCTCTGGAAGACCTGGACCATCAGGGCCCGGATTTGGAAACCCATGGCCGCGTAGATATTCGTCATTCACTATCCCAGAACGACCAGCAAATACTGCGCATCCTGATTGAACGCCATATGCATTACACCAATTCTACGGTTGCCAGGCACATTCTCGACAACTGGCAGGCTGTTCTGCCCATGTTCGTCAAGGTCATGCCCGTTGACTACCACCGCGCACTACGGGAAATGGAAGCTGAAATGCGGATGACTGAGGCTGAAGAGGAGCACGTTCATGGGTAAGCCCACGGGATTCAAGGAATATGCACGCGAAGGCCTGAGTTATGCCCCGGTCGCGGATCGTATTGAACATTTTAATGAGTTCTTCAAATTACCAACGGATATGCAAACACAGGGTGCACGTTGTATGGATTGCGGCATTCCCTTCTGTCATGACGGTTGTCCGGTGAACAATATCATCCCGGACTGGAACGATCTGGTGTACAAAGGTCTGTGGCAGGAAGCCAGTGAAGTATTGCATTCCACTAACAATTTCCCTGAGTTCACGGGTCGCATTTGCCCTGCCCCGTGCGAAGAGGCCTGTACGGTCAACCTCATTGGCGATGCCGTCACGATCAAGAATATCGAACTCGCCATCGTTGAGAAAGCATGGGAGGAAGGCTGGCTCCAACCTAAAATTGCCGAACATAAAACAGGCAAGCGGATTGCCATCGTCGGTTCCGGCCCGGCGGGACTGGCCTGTGCCCAGCAGTTGGCGCGGGCAGGCCACGATGTTGTCGTGTTCGAAAAGAATGACCGTATCGGCGGTTTAATGCGTTACGGCATTCCGAATTTCAAGTTTGAGAAGCATATTATCGATCGCAGGCTGGCGCAGATGCGCGCTGAAGGTGTGGAATTCAGGGAAAATATCCATGTAGGCATTGATATTTCCACCAAAGCTTTGCTGGATGAATTCGATGCCATTGCTTTAACAGGGGGTTCCGAGCAATCACGTGACCTGCCCATTCCGGGGCGTGATCTTGACGGCATCCACTTTGCCATGGAATTTCTTCCACAGCAGACCAAAGTGGTGCTCGGTGATGACGTTCCAGCCAATGAGCGCATCATAGCCGATGGCAAATATGTGATTGTTATCGGCGGCGGTGATACCGGCTCCGACTGTATTGGCACGTCCAATCGTCAGGGCGCCGAGTCCGTGATCCAGCTCGAAATTATGCCGAAGCCGCCTGAGGTGCCAAACAAACTGCTCACATGGCCCGACTGGCCGATGAAGCTGCGCACATCTACCTCACAGGAAGAGGGCTGTGAGCGTGACTTTTCCGTTTTAACCAAACGATTTATTGGGGATGACAACGGGCATGTGACGGCCATCGAATGTGTACGCGTGGAATGGGTGCAAGGTGATGATGGCCAGTGGAACATGTCTGAAATAGCTGGCAGTGAGTTTGAATTGAAAGCCGATCTGGTGTTGTTGGCGATGGGGTTCGTACATCCGGTTCACGAAGGGATGATTGATGAGCTGGGCGTGGACAAGGATGCGCGCGGCAACGTATCGGTCAACACGGATGATTACAGCACCAGTATCGACAAGGTATTCGCCGCCGGTGATATGCGTCGTGGCCAGTCGCTGGTCGTATGGGCTATTCGCGAAGGCCGCCAGTGTGCCCACGCAATTGACACATATCTGATGGGAAGTTCGAATTTGCCGGTTTAGGCCACTCCCGGGTTCTTGGGAGAAAATTGTAAACGGGCGAATCCGGACGTTGCTTTCATCAGTAGTTCATTCGCACACACCATAGCCTGATTCACAGGCATATCGTTTGGCGATACCTGAATGACCGCATCGAACATCTTGCCAAATGGCGTGTTGTTATCAATCCGGCCGGATATTAACGCCACCTTCGTGCCTGCATGATGCGCTAAATCAGCGACGACTGCCGGAACCTTGCCATGCAAGGTCTGGGCATCGCTTTTACCTTCGCCGGTGATGACCCAATCACACCCTGACATGTGTTTTCCCAGTTTCCCGAGTGTTACCACAAACGCAGCACCAGCGTGTGCCTTTGCGCCCAAAAGCAACAGAGCAAAGCCGAGCCCACCGGCTGCCCCTGCCCCCGACTTGTTTTTCACATCGCATCCAAAAGCCTGTTCGGCACACGTTGACCATTGCCGCATCCATCCTTCCAGATTACCCACCTCACCCGGTTTGAGCCCCTTCTGTGGGCCATAGGTGCGTGTCGCACCATTCTTTCCAAGCAGAGGATTGTCCACATCCAGAATCAGATGAAGCTCACATTCACCGATACGCGTATCCAGCTCTGAAACGTCCACTTGCCGCATATCAGTGATCGAAGAGATTGCGGGGCTCATCGTCTCCCCTTCCCCGCTGCGCAAATGTATACCAAGTTTCGACAGCAAACCGATGCCGCCATCGTTGGTAGCGCTGCCGCCCAACGCCAGATAAAAGCAGCAGATTCCGGTCTCCAGCCCCTTACGGATCAGGCTACCCAGCGGTGCGGAACTGCGTTCAAGCACGGGGATGGATCGAACCGAAGGCAATGTCAGGCCAATAACCTGAGCACTCTCAATCAGCCATGCCGTCTGATGATCCTTCGTGGCAAATTGCGTGGTAAACTGAAGCACCGGAACCTGCAGGGGTTTTCCATCCATGCCGGATATGTCCATTTCCAATGTTTTTCCACCAAGAGAAGGGGTCAGCACGTCCAATGTACCCTCCCCGCCATCAGCCATGGGATGCAGTATCACATCAAGATCAGGGTTCGCGCTCAACAACCCTTCACGCATGACACAGGCAGCCTCATGCGCGCTCAGGGAGCCTTTGAACGAATCCGGAGCCAGTAGAATTTTCATTCCACCGCAAAGAACCGCTGTATATCAGACACTTCTTCCGTTTTTGGTGCTGGCGGAAGGTTTTTGGCCACAATCCGGCCATAGGATTTCCGGTACAAACGCGAATCCAGAATCGCAATCACGCCGCGGTCATCCTGACTGCGAATCAACCGGCCCGCACCCTGCCGCAGTACAGCAATCGCTTCCGGCAACTGGATATCAAAGAAGCCGTTGCCACCCTTTTCCTCGCAACGTTTACGCCGTGCTTCCAGCAGACGGTCATCCGGCGGTGCAAACGGCATCTTGTCAATAATGACAAGGGATAGCGCCTCACCCGGAACATCCACCCCTTCCCAGAAACTTCGTGTTCCACATAAAACAGAGTGTGTATCCTCTCGAAATTGTTGAAGAATAGCATCTCGGCTCCCACTCTCGTCCTGTACCAGAACCGGCCACGGCAGGCTGTCGGTCAAGCGGGGTGCGATACGCCGCAGCATCTGGTGCGAGGTAAACAATACAAAAGCCCGGCCCGACGAAGCACGAATCAACGCCTCCATTTCCTCGAACAGCATTTCCTCATAATCCGGTTCGTTTGGCGCAGGGATATGGCGCGGGGCATAAATCATGGCCTGAGAGGAATAATCAAAGGGAGACGGATGAAAGACCGCCTGTGCATCTTCCAGTCCTAACCGCTCCTGCATGTAGGTAAAATTTCCCGAGATGCGCAGGGTGGCGGACGAAAGGATGAAACTGGAGGGACGGGACCATAACTTTTCGGCCAGAACCGGGCCGGTCTCCACCGGCGCCAGCAAATGTTTCGCATATTTCCCCGAACCCTCGCGCCAGGCGACAAATCCTTCGGCGGGCTCAAGCATGGATTGCATGTCCGTCGCGATTTCCAACGCACGATCCGCTATTTTCCCAGCATCCTCACTGCGCTGTCTGCGGCTTTCCACTTGCTGGATCAACGGCTGCCACCCGGCCAGCGCCCTACCCAGGTCATTATCCGCATAGGCCTGAAGCACCTTCAGGAAATACTGGTCAATCTCTCGTTTCAGGGCTGCTTCATCGCCGAATTCAGACAATAAAGCCTGCGTATCATTGGTCCATCCGGTCAACCGGTTCAGTCCAATCTGACGGCCGAAATGATGGCAGGCCAGTTCCGGAATGCTGTGCGCTTCATCCACAATGGTGCAGTCAAAATCTGGCAGAACTTCACCAAAGTCTCCCGATTTTAATTCGGCATCGGCCAGCAACAAGCTGTGATTGCTGACCACAATTTCTGCGTCCTGAGCAGCCTGCCTTGCCTTGAATAACGGGCATTGTGAAAATGCCGGGCATTTACCGCCCAGACACTGCTCCGCCGTGGCCGTAACCATGCCGCCAATGCCTTTGGCAAAGGGATTGAACGAAAGGCCGGATAAATCGCCGTCACGGCTCGTTTCACCCCATTTCAATATCTTAAGCAGTGGTTTTTTAGCCCATTTTTCCAGTGTTGCATCGCTCAGCTTCTTTTCCAGCCGGTGCGGGCAAAGATAATTGCTTCGTCCTTTGAGCAGGGCTATGTTCCTTTTAACACCCAATGCCTTCTGTACCGCCGGAATATCACGGAACATCAACTGATCCTGCAATGCCTTGGTATGCGTGGAGATCAATACCTTCAAATCACTGCGCAGCGCGGGTACCAGATACGCCAGCGTTTTCCCGGTTCCGGTTTCGGCTTCAGCCAGCAACTGACCGCCGGCTTCCATGCATTCAGCGATTTCCCCGGCAAGTTTCACCTGCTCTTCGCGGTATACATAGCTCGGCAGAGCTTCTGCCAGCCGCGCATCCGGTTGGAAATCACGTATAATTTGCTTGGGGAAAGAGCTATTCATAATAATTTTCCAAGTATATTGGATTGAAGAATCTGATACCCCATCGCATGGTATCCCTTTTGGCGCTTGTTCCACATACGGGCGAGTTGCGGCTGGTCATTTTCGACGTAATCATAGATGCGCACATCCTGCTTGCCAGCATGCTCCCTGTGCAGGCGACCAGCATATTGTTGAAGCGTACCCTTCCATGAAATCGGCATTGCCAATACCAGTGTGTCCAGTGGCGGATGGTCAAATCCTTCGCCTATTAAGCGACCTGTCGCAAGCAAAACGCGTGGCGTTGAACCATCCAGTGCAGCGAGTTTGGCAAGAACATCATGCCGCTGTTTCTTCGATAAACGCCCATGAAGGATAAAACGGTGCTCAATCTCATTAACCAGAGCGTCATACAGCAAAGACAGATGTTCAGTCCGTTCAGTCAATAGAAGAATCTTGCGACCTTCCCGATAAGCTTCCAGCACATTTGTAACGATGCTTTGAGTACGGTTCACATCAGTGGAGAGGATGCGAAATACGTCCTGAATGGAGGAATCGGGTGGTATCTCCGGTGCGGGCAGATATTGCGGCCATACCTCCAGTTGATCGGGAACGGTTTCCGGATTGGCAGCATGATGACGTATCGAACCACATTGCATGTAGATGATGGGCTGATGCCCATCCCGCCGAACGGGAGTGGCGGTCAAACCGACAACAAAACGAGCTTTTGCCTGTTTAAGGATTGCTTCGAAAGAAAAGGCCGAAAGGTGATGACATTCATCCACGATGATCTGGCCGTACCCATCAAGAAATGCTTCCAGATGCTCTATACGACCTAGTGACTGCAAGACGGCGATATCAATCTTACCGCTTGGCTTCTTCTTGCCTCCACCCATAACACCCATACTATCTTTTGAAATCTCAAGAAACTCGATCAAACGTTCCTGCCATTGACGGAGCAGTTCCGTGCGATGCACCAATATCAGCGTACTCCTTTTACGCCGGGCAATGATCGCGGCGGCGGCAACTGTTTTGCCGAAAGCCGTGGGGGCGCATAAAATACCCATGTCATGCTTCAACATCGCTCTGACCGCACGCTTTTGGTCGTTTCTAAGCACACCCCTGAATTTGACCACAACATGTAAGCCTGTCAGACGCTCATCCTGTATCACCGCACGGATATTGTTTTGCTCCAACAATGCCATCACGGAGTCAAGACATCCTCGTGGCAGACCGATGTGTTGCGGGAAATTCTCGGCGCAACCAATGATGCGCGGCTTATTCCACACCGGAAATCGCATGGCCTGCGCCTTGTAGAACTCCGGATTCTGGAATGCAGCCAATCGAATCAGACGGTTGGCAAGGGGTAGCGGCACATCGTCCTTGGCAATAAATAGTTGATTGGCCAACACCAGCGTCAAAGATTCAGGCAGAGAACAGGATAATTTATTGGAAACAGCTTCCGGACGCTGCCATGGCTTGCTGTTATCCTCTTCCGAAACAAAGGCCACATCAAGCGGGTGTCGTCCACCACTGGCCCGGAGAATGGCGTCTTCCAATTCCCGCATGGACATTGACTGAATTGAGGCCAGGAAAGCCCACTGGTCTGGATAGGGTGCAAACGTTTCATTCACAAACACACTGCAACCATGTTCACGTGGAATCTTTTGCAAAGGCAACGCAATCAGATTCCCGAAGCCTCCTTTGGGCATGCTGTCCTGATTGGGAAAGAACCGATCATAGCTGGCAAGGGACAGTTGCCGGGTGTGCTCACAGGTACGGCTTACCAGAGCCGCTCCAAGCAGTCTGGCCTCCCTTGCGGGAACCACACCGTTAAAAAATATCCAGACATGGGCGCCTTTTCCCGAACGTGAAATTTCAAGCGCCGCAGGAACATTCAGTTTACGGCAGGATTGCATGAAAGCATCGGCATCCTCGCGCCAATCGCCCCTGTCGAAATCGGTCGCGAGGAAACAACAGTGGTCCTCGCTCAATAACGGATAAACGCCGATGGTATGCTTTCCGGCCAGATGGCCGAAGATCACCTGGTCGGAAACCGGCAAAAGCAGCCGTTGCGTGCATTCCCCGCATTTGATCTGCGGCTTATGGCAAACACCGGGCTTCCACTCGTTTCCGCACGCTGGAGAATATCCTGACTTTCCCTTGGCAGATTCCCAACGCAGCGGATAAACATCGCTCCGTCCACGGAACAAACGCCTGAATAGCGCAATTTTATCGGAGGCGGATAGTTGGCGTGTGGCTGGCTCTAGCGGTTGTGTCGGAAGGCTCGGAACGGATTCCGACTTTTCTTCCCAAGCGATCCCGTGCCGGTGCAGGAGTGCTTTAAGGTGGCTGTTTTCCTCCCGCAGTCGCTGCATGTCATCTTGGGGCTGGCGCTCAAGCTTCACAATAAAATACCGACATTTCTGCCATCATCGTCTTCAACGACTCTCAGGAAAAGACATTTGTCACCACTCTTTGATGCCCAGAGTTGGCCGACCGCATTCTTTTCCCGTGAATCGTCATTGGTTTTATATGAGCCTTTGTTTTCGACCACAAGCAGCCACACATCTGGCTGGAAATCGCGTAACGGTTTTTAGGGCCGGCTGGAGCGCTTGGTTGGACCAATTGATGTTTGAGCCACCTTGATTAAGGATTTCAAGGCGTTATTTACGGCTTCCTCCGTCGGGAAGGCTTTTGCCACTTCAGGTTTAAGCAATACTATATTATGTGACTCTTTATACGCTTCGTAATACTTTCCGCGAACCCCAACACCAAGGTCTTCTCTTTTATATTCAGGTTTCATTTCGTCTGTTTTATTAGCCTTCTTCATATATCTGCCTCTCTTGTTTCGTCATCAGTCTGGCACTGATAATCCTCATGGATTTATCCCTTTCAGTATGGGAAACAATGACCGCTTTACCAATCCTCGACAATCCAAATGTCAAAAACCTATGTTCATTGACGGAATGATCCGGGTCATCGAATGTAATCGCCAATGCATCGCCAAATACTGTAGCAGCTTCCTGAAATGAAATACCATGTTTTTTCAGGTTAGATTTTGCTTTTCTTTGATCCCATTCAAATTGCACATTTCACCTTCTTGTTTTCAGCTTAACGTTTCAAATTAGCGACGAGCGTAGCGATGCCGACTAGATTTATTAACTGTTTTATTCTGCAACTGTCATCTCTTCTTCATAGTCATCTTGAATCAGGTT
>CAZEMN010000016.1:0-20562 GCA_964513335.1 uncultured Zetaproteobacteria bacterium
TCTGACATCTGACATCTGACATCTGACATCTGACATCTGACATCTGACATCTGACTCCTGATCCCTGCTTACTCATGCTTCAGCCAATCAAGCACTTCCGTAAGACTCGCCGTGGCCAGCGCCAGCATCGTATCGGCAGCGCCGTAATACAGGCGGATTTCATCACCCATACAGGCCCAGCCACAGGGGAAAACCACATTGCCTACATCACCGCTACGCTCAAAGGGTGTTTGCGGCCCGAATACCCATTCCTTGCCCCGCCGGATCACGCGGGTGGGATCGTCAAGGTCAAGCAGCGCCAGGCCAAGGCGGTAAATATCCTGTCCGGCAATACACCTAACCCCGTGGTAAAGCAGCAGCCAACCTTCAGATGTCGCGATCGGCGGCGGCCCAATGCCGATCTTGGCCGCATCCCACCAGCCCGGACCGCGGGCGGCCATGATCTGCCGGTGACTACCCCAGTGCACCAAATCCGGTGAAAAAGCGATCCAGATATTCGCCGCAACGCCGGGCGTGGCGGGCGCCGGCCGGTGAAGCATGGCGTAGCGACCGTCAAAACGCACGGGAAACAGCGCCGCATCCTTGTTGTCCGGCGCCAGCACCGGCCCCAGCCGGTCAAAGGCGTTAAAATCAGTTGTTGTCGCCAGCGAGACCAGCGCGCCCCGATCCGAATACGCCGTATAAGCCATCACCCAGTTTCCGGCATCCGCTATCCAGGTCAGCCTCGGATCTTCCACCCCCCATGCTTCCTCGGAATGACCTGCCGCATCCGGGCTGAATACCGGTTTGCCATCCATCCGCCAGTCGCCGATGCCGTCCGCGCTACGCGCGATTGAAAAATGCGAGCGGCCGCAGCGATCCTCAACACGCAGCATAAGCAGCGTTCCATCATCCAGCAGCGCCGCACCCGCATTGAATACCGAATTCACCGGCCAGGGGATATCTCTAGCCGACAGGATGGGGCCGCCATCATGCCGGTGAAACAGTTCATCCTGCATCAGAATTCCATGGGGAGTTCCGGTTTTTCTCCCGTTTGCTTCGCCTCGCGTGCCAGAGCATAGGCCTCATTGTATTGCTCGGCGACCACGTCCCATGACACAACATCATCCAAGTAACGCTTGAGATTGTCACCAAGCTTCATTCGAATTTTTTCGGAACAGGCCAGCCGGATTGTTTTTTCTTTCAGCATCTGTTTGGTGGTAAACAACAAACCACCGTCGGATTCCAGCGTTTGCGAAGTCAACCCCTCCATCGGTGATGAGGTAATGTAAGGCTTATTCAGCGAAATGATACGGGCCAGAGTGCCGGACTGGGTCTCATCCAGGGAGGGAAGTACGATAAAATCACACACGGCCATGACTTTGTAATAAATATCGCCTCTCGGTACGAATTCAAAATAATGCGCCAGACCTTCGCCTTCGAGCATCTCCACGCCGCTTTTATAGAGATCGTAGTCCTCTTTATGGGCAGGATCGCGCATGGCGCCCGCAGCCAGCAAATCCCATTCCTCGCCAGTCTGCTGCTTAATCTCCTGATAGATATCCTTCCACATGGAGATGAGAATATCCCAGCGCTTATTGGACTGAATCCAGCCGACCAAACCGACCAGATGGGGCCCCAGAGTAGCAATCTTGTCCAGACCCAGTTCAGCACGCAGCTTCGGAATATCCTCCACCGGCCAGCGCCGGTCGGGGCGGGCGCCATGCGGAATCACCATCACATTTTTCGGCGTCTCCCAGCCGAAACCGCTCATCGTCCAGTCGAGCCGCCATTTCTGGTAATCGCACTTGAACAACACCACATCGGTGCGTTTGCACATTTGATAAACAAAATTGGCCTCAAACTCATTCATACGCCCATGAACCGTATGCGGCTCGACGATGACCGGATAGCCGGATATCGCCCCCAGAAGGGCAAGAAATCCAACATTGCCATCGCCCTTACCGCGATCATCATGATATTCATACAGACCATATTCGTGTTCAATATGTACGGCGTACGGGTCAAGCACCTCAATCTTCCTGACCACCGGCTTCCACCAGTCCGGCCGCGTCATGTCGATCAGGGGAAAAACACCGTCGCCCGCGCCGTCCGTATGGCTGACGACAAGCACATCACGGCCCGGATTGTGCTTCCGGATAAATTCACGCGCCTCTTCGGCAAAGGTGGCAATACCACACAGCCGCGGCGGCCAACTGGAGATCATAACGATTGGTTTCATTGCGATTTCTCCTTATAAAAACAGTGCTGAGGACTGAGTAAATCCGACTCATTCCTCATGGCGAATCAAGAATTTCCTAATTCTCTATTCCTAATTCCTGGTGTCATCCACAAGTAACTCTTCGATACTCAGGTGAGCCAGGGTATAACTGATCAGGCTTTCCGCGCCCTGATTGGCGTTGACGCCATCGGGCATGAGGCCATCGAAGCACCCTTTGGAAGCGAAGTCAAACAAAGCGACATGGCCGTCATTTTCACCCAGAAACCAGTCAAAAGCCTTGCGCTTCAGTTCCAGGTACCGGGCATCATCCGTGGCATCAAATGCCGCGCGCAGCATGCGCACCGTGGCAGCGGCGTCAATGGGCTGTTGATCAAATTGCGCCTTTTTTCCATCTCTCGGATACCAGCCTTGGCAACCCACGAAGGAGAAATGATCGTCGACATATGTCGCGGAAACAAGGAACTGGCAAGCATCCGCGGCCGTTTCCCGGTACATATCATTTTTCAATACAACTGAGGCTGCGAACAGGGCATGCGGCAGAACGGCATTATCATACGTCAGGCAGTCCTCAAACCACCTCCAGCCGGGTATGGCGGTGGTATAGAAGGCCTGCATGATCTCACCCGCCGCCGCCTCCATTTCATGGCACATATCCAGATCATCAGTGAATTTCCTGAGATAATCGGCAAGCCCCAGAATTTCATAGGCGCGTCCGCGCAAACTGAAAGATCCCACCGCTACGGCATCCTTGAAGAGGGTGCGCGCAAGCTGCGCCAGCGATGGCCTGGGTGGCCATGCAATCAGCGCACCCAACGCTTCAATCGCTCTGGCTGTAGCATCCTCAGACTGTACGGGCGCAAGAAATCGGCGATCAAAGGACATAAAATTATTGAATGTGCCATCCTCCCTGCGGGCATGCAGCAGAAAGGCGAGATAAACCTCGATCAGACGCAGCGAGATCGCATCCTTGCGCTGTCGATGCAGACGCACCATGGCCTCCAGCGCCCGGGCGTTATCGTCGGTGCAATAGCCGTGACGGCGATCCGGCACGGTATATACGGCGTGCTGCAACATGCCGGTATCGTCCGTCAAACGCAGAAAATGGTCCAGCCGTAACTCCGGCAGATCCGCAATCGAGATGTGCGCATCGGGAACGGATTTGACAGCCCGCACAGGCGCGATCCGATCCGGCGCATGTGAAAGAAACAGATGCCAGTAGTCTTCTCCCACCTGGGGCCATGTCATGGCGCGACCAAAATCGAACGCACGCCTGCGCATGGCTTCGCAAGCGTCCGGATCATCCAGCAGCCCGGACAACTTCGCGGCAATGGCCTTGTTATCCCGAAATGGAACCAGGATACCCCGTCCATCGGCCAGCAGTTCTTCCGCATACCAATATGGCGTGGAGATCACCGCCTTGCCCAAGCCCAGGGCGAAGGCCAGCGTACCGCTCGTGATCTGCTCTCGGGACAGATAGGGCGTCAGATAATAGTCGGCCGCATTCAGATAGCGATGCAGTTCTTCATCCGTAACGAAACGGTTGATAAACGCCACATGCTCTTCCAGTCCCAGATCCTTCACCAGACGCCGCAAAGAGAGGCGGTATTCCTCTCCATCCATTTTTTTTACTTCCGGGTGCGTGGCGCCCAGTACAAGATAAAGAATCTCCGGATGTGCGCCAACCACATCCGGCAGGGATCGAATGGCCCATTCAATGCCCTTGTTGCGACTTAACAGGCCAAAAGTAAGAATGATTTTCCGATTCCGGAATCCCAGGTCACGCTTGAAGGGAGCCGAATCCGAAAATGCGAGCGCAGGCAGGCCATGCGGCAGAAACTCAACCTTATCCCCGTCAATGCCATAAATATCCCGCAGCATGGCGACAGCCCGCCTGCTCATCACCATCACCCTGGCGGATGCAGCGGCGATATCCGCAATCACCCGGCGCTGATATTTGTCAGGGTGCTCAAGGATGGTATGCAAGGTGGTGATAACCGGCACATTCAGGCGTTTCAGCAGCAGGGTGATGTAAGCGCCCGCATCGCCGCCGAACAGGCCGAATTCATGTTGCAGGCTGACCAGATGCACGCCGCTGAAATTGATGTAATCGGCGGCGGCAATGTAGTCCTTCTTGCGATCCTTATGCACCACGCAGCAGACCTCATCGCCATAATGAAGCGGCTCGGATGCCTCCATGGCGATCACATAGGGTTGCATGCGGCCCTTCGCCGCTTTCCTGGAATGTTCAATCAGATCCGAGGTAAAGGTGGCAATGCCACATCGCCGAGGCAACCAGGAAGAGATAAAGGCAATCTTGATATACCCCGGTTTATTCATAAATGCTGCCGCTCCCTCGCTTGCTCCTTTGCCCGCAACGAATATTTGCTCAGACATGCGTATGCACTGCTACGCCCTTCCTCGCAAGCATCCGTTGCGGGCAAAGGCCCGACGCGATTATCACGGCGATTTATAAATAAACCGGGATAGCTGGAACTATTCACCCGTATGCGCATCCTCCGGCATGCGGGCAATCAAATCTATTTCAATCCTGGCACCCAGAGGCAGTGCCGCCACGGCAACCGTCGCCCGTGCAGGACGATGCTCACCCAACCAGTCGGCATACAACCGGTTCAGCACGGGGAAATCGCCCATATCTGTCAAATAAATACCTGCCTTGATAATATCGGATGTTGCCGCGCCTGCTTCATGTAATACCGCCTCAAGATTGTGCATCACCTGCACGGCCTGGGATTTCAGGTCATCCCCTGCCAGTTTTCCGGTATCCGGAACCAGCCCAATCTGTCCGGATAGATACAGCACGTTGTCGTATCTGATCGCCTGACTATAGGGGCCTACTGCCTTGGGCGCCTGATCACTATGAATGGATATTATCGAGCTCATTTTCTGGACCACTCCTTGAATAAATGTAGGCTCTAACTCGAAGAAGGCCGCGGAATGCCTTTTCGCATCATGGCTTTGATCGTATGTTTGATTCCATGCTTGGACTTGCGTACAACAGCGGTTTCCATGCTGCGTTTCACCCTGATAACATCATCCTCTCGACGTATTGCCCGCATGATATTGGCCAAGTGGACACGATCAGAGACCTCTACGAGAATGGTCAATGTCGTCACCGACCCAGCCAGTTGGTGAATGCGCAAATCCTCAATTTCACCACCGGATTTCGCAATCGAACCGGAAACAGCGGACAACATTCCCCTGCGATTCTTGGTCTTAATTTCCAACAATGTCGGGTACAGCTTTCCTGCATCGGGTGTCCACTTTACATCAACCCACGTTTCCTGCTTTCCTTCTCCTGCATGGGGGCAATCCTGATGATGCACCACCATGCCCTGCCCGTGCTGAAAACAACCAAGCACAAGATCCCCCGGTAAGGGTCGGCAACATTCGGCAGCGTGAATCAGGCCCTGCTTCGTTCCCTGCATGCTCAGTCCCTTGATATGGTTGCGCTCTGCCACATCCAGCAGCTTGTCCACAGGAATCTCACCCCGGCCAAGACGAGCCTGTAACTCTTCCACGTCTCCGCATTTTAGAGATGTTAATATCTTCGGCCCCAGCTTGGCCCTTTTACCGAAAATCTCATTCAGAATCCCACGGCCCACGCGCACGCTGGCTTCCTTCTCTTCACGCCGGAACCACTGCCGTATCGCCTGTCTGGCCCGTGGCGTGCGCACATATTGTAACCACCGCCGGCTGGGTGTCTGCTCGGCATTGGTCAGCACTTCGACCTGATCGCCATTATGCAAACGAGTCTGGAAATCGGCCTGCTGACCATTGATACGCACGCCAATACAATGGTTGCCCACATCGGTATGGACGGCATAGGCAAAATCCAGCGGCAACGCACCCCGCGGCAACGCAAACAGATCGCCATCCCGGCTGAACACATAGACTTCCTGTACAATCAGATCGAGACGCACAGTTTCCAAAAATTCGCCCGGCTGATCACTATCCTGCAATAACTCAGTCAATTGGTTTAACCATTGGAAGTTTCGTTTTGCCTCCTCGCCTGACACACCATCCTTGTACAGCCAATGTGCCGCCACGCCATCTTCAGCGTGCCGGTGCATGTCTTCGGTGCGTATCTGAACTTCCAAACGGAAATTATCGGGTCCGATAATGGAAGTATGCAGAGACTGGTAGCCATTCGGTTTGGGCAGCGCGATATAATCCTTGAATCGTCCCGGTACGGGGCGGTACAGGCTATGAATCACGCCCAGAGTCTGGTAGCAGGTTGGCATATCTTCAACAATGACCCGAAAAGCAACCAGATCATAGATTTCATCGAAATCAAGTTTTTTGCGCTCCATCTTTTGATACAGGCTGTACAAATGTTTCATTCGCCCCTGCACGCGCGCCGAAACGCCCTGACGGCTTACCGCCTCCTGCAGGATACGCTCCAGCCGCTCACGCGTCTGATTCAATCCCTCCAGATGGTCGGCCAGGGAATTGGAAAGCATCTTGTAGGATTCGGGGTCAATGTATGAGAAAGCCAGGTCTTCCATTTCCTGACTCAGCCAATGAATACCCAGACGATTGGCCAGCGGCGCATACAACTGCATGGTTTCCTGCGAAATTCCTTCCTGTTTGCGTTCTGGCAAGAACCCCAGCGTACGCATATTGTGCAAACGATCCGCAAGCTTCACCAGCAACACACGAATATCCTTGGCCGTGGCCAGAATCATTTTACGGAAATTTTCTGCCTGTTTGTGTTCACTGGATGGAAAATGAATCTTGCCAATCTTGGTAACTCCATCCACCAGACGGGCAACATCCTCACCGAAGCGAGACTGGATATCCTCCAGCGTCACGCTGGTGTCCTCCACCGTATCGTGCAGCAGACCGGTCACAATACTTTTGTCGTCGAGGCGGAGACTGGCCAGAATATTGGCAACAGCCAGAGGGTGGGATAGATAAGGTTCGCCGGAGCTGCGTTTCTGGTTTGCGTGCGCATGGGCCGCAAATACATAAGCGCGATTGATCAGGTCAATGTCAGCTCTGGGATCGTGCGACCTGACTTTATCAGTAACCTCAAAGATCCGGCTCACGATGGAAAATGCGGGGACACAATCTTTATTTCCACAAAATCATCTGATTTCACATAGTCTGCGGAAATAAGAGTTGTGTCCCCGTATTTTCCATCACGCAGGCTATGCTTCTTCTTCATCTCCGGCTGCTTCCGCTGCCATCAGTCGCTGGCGCTCACGCTCATCAAGATCAAACACCCGTTCCCATGTAATGTGTCCGTCGCCCAGTTCCTTCAGCGCCTGTACCGCAGGTTTGTGTATTTCCTCATCTTCAACGACGGGCGGCATGCCTTTTAACAACTGGCGTGCCCGGTGTGTTGCCAGCAGCACCATCTCAAAGCGGTTCGGGTAATAACGGATACAATCTTCAACAGTCACGCGTGCCATATTTATCAATACCTCCTGAAAGTGTCTCCAATCTTAGCCCGGATTATGCATAAATGCTACCGAGCCCTTGCCTGTTTCTGTCTCTTCATGGTGAAATAGCGGGATGTCTGACCCCGTCACTTCCATCATTCATGTCCTGCCACCTGCCGTAGCCAACCAGATTGCGGCTGGCGAAGTGGTGGAACGCCCGGCTTCCATCGTCAAGGAACTGGTGGAAAACAGTATGGATGCGGGCGCGGCGCATATCCGTGTGCGAATCGGGCAGGCGGGCAAGAAGCTGATTGAAGTGGATGATGATGGTTGTGGCATGTCCGATGCCGATGCACGGCTTGCGCTCAAGCGCCATGCCACCAGTAAAATCTCGACGGCTGAAGAATTGCATACTATTGCCAGCCATGGTTTTCGCGGCGAGGCACTACCTTCCATTGCCGCCGTAAGCCGGTTGGAAATGCATACTGCGCTGAAGGGCGCTTCAGCAGGCACCGAGGTTGCCCTGGAAGGCGCATCGGAAGCCAGTTCCCAACCTGCGCCACCCAGACACGGGACGCGGGTGCGTGTTCGTGATCTGTTTTTCAATACCCCCGCACGTCTTCGGTTTTTGCGTACGGATCGCACGGAAGAGGCGGTAATTATGGAAACACTTCGCGCTCTGGCGTTGGCCAACGGGAATATTGGTTTGCGGCTGGAATGCGATGGCAGGCAGCGGCTGGATGTGCCCGCCGGGCAAACGCGCGAGGAACGTGTCAGTGCAATCATGGGGACGGAATTCACCGCAAACCAGTATCCCTGTCATCTGGAGCATGACGGCACCCATGTGGATGGCTTCTTCGGCCTGCCAACGCATCATCACCGCAATGCCAAACGTATGCATTTCTTTATCAACGGGCGCGTGGTGCATGACAAACAACTCATCTCGGCACTGAAAGCAGGATACCGGGACGTACTGTTCCATGACCGGTTTCCCCAGGCTGTCGTATGGATTGAAATGGACCCGGCAGAGGTGGATGTCAACGTCCACCCGGCCAAACGTGAAGTGCGTTTCAGAAAGCCTCAGGATGTGCGCGCGGCAGTCATTGCGTGCGCACGCGCAGCCATTGAGAGAATGGGGCAAACCGTTTCATCATCACCGGCCTGGCAGGCGTTGCAGGCCATGCATACCTCCACCCGGCCGCAAGCTCATCCGTCATCCACGGCGCGTCCCCACACGCCACACCAACATGCTCCGGCTGATACCGCCACGCTACGCAACCTGTTTTCCGCACCCCGTGTTGTTGACAGCGTGGCCGAATCCTCCACCCATGAATATCAGCTACATACTGAGCAAACACTCAACCTAGGCATACCGCTGGCGCAGATTCACCACTGTTACATCCTAGCGCAAACGGATGACGGCGTGGTTCTGGTAGACCAGCATGCGGCAGCGGAGCGCATTCGCTACGAGAAATTCAAACGGCAATTACTGCAAGGGTCGCTGGCCCGGCAAATTCTGCTCACACCTGCCATATGGCAACCGGATACGAAAACAAGCGCATGGTTACACGATTATACCGATGAACTGACACACTTCGGATTTGAGGTTGAGGCAAAAGGTGAGGAACGTTTTGCCATTATCGCCATACCTGCCATGGTGCGTGATGAAGCGCCCGTGGCGCTTGTCTCGGAACTGGTTGAATCCATCATGTGTATCGGGACTGATGCCGAAGGGTATGGACGTATTCTGGAACGCTGGCTGGGTAACCGTGCCTGCAAGAGTTCCATCAAGTCAGGACGCGTTCTGGGGCCGGAAGAGCAGGAGGCACTCCTTCGCAAAATGGAGGAAACACCGAACATCGCCCAGTGTAATCACGGGCGTCCAACCTATGTGAAGTTATCCCTGAGCGAACTGGAACGCCTGTTTGGGCGCAAGGAGTGAGTAACAATCTGAACACATCACCTGAACAAACCCTGCATGCCGTTGCCCTGATGGGGCCGACGGGAACGGGCAAATCTTCTCTGGCCATGCACATCGCGGAAGCGTGCAACAGTGCCATTGTGTGCTGCGATTCCATGCAAATATATCAAAAACTGAATATCGGTACGGCCAAGGCCAGCGTTGAAGAACAATCGCGCATACCACATTTCATGCTGGATTGCTGCGAGTTGCCTGATTCATTTTCCGCCGCACGCTGGGCCGAGCATGCGGCAACGGCCATTCGAAAGGAAAATCGGGCCGAACGGATTCCGTTGATTGCCGGTGGCACAGGACTGTACCTGAAGGCATTGACCGAAGGTTTCTCTGAAATTCCGCCGGAGCAGGCAGGTGTGCGTGAAAGATTCGAACATATCCGGAAAACACACGGAACAGCAGGTTTATACCGAATCCTTCAGGAAAAAGATGCGGAAATGGCCAAACGTCTTAAACCGGCAGACACCCAGCGTATCCTGCGCGCTCTGTGCGTATTCGAAAGTACAGGAAAATCCTTAAGCGTATGGCAATCACAAGGTGTGGAAAACTCAGTTCCGATTGAATGCCCGGTATTTGTGCTGGATGTACCAAGGGACACATTGCGACATACCATTGCACAACGATTCCACGTCATGCTGGATCACGGCTGGCTGGAAGAAGTGAAGTGGCTTGATTCACTAAATCTGCCTGACACGCACCCGGCGATGCGTGCCGTAGGCTACCGCCAACTGATAACACATGTACGTGGGGAATGCTCATTACCGGAAGCCATTGATGCAGGCATCACGGTCACGCGGCGCTATGCCAAACGCCAGCGCACATGGTTTACCCATCAAACACCGGGTGCGGTGTGGGGTAATGCGGAGCAACTTGCGCCACGCATCACCGAGGCATTGCAAACATGAGCGGATCATGGGAAGCGCCACAGGACAAGGATGCGGTGATTTCCATCCATCCCGAATTGGCCAGCTTAAAGCGCGGACCGGCGGCATGGCATGCGCGTGCTGAAGAATTCGACCAGTTGGTCATGGCCAGCAATTGTGATTTGCATGATTCCATTTGCTTACAGGTTCGCAGACCTCTTGCCGCCACGCTGTTCGGTCGCGGTCAAATCGAGAACATTCGTAACAGTGTGGCCGGGCAGGACGCCGTGGTTGTATTCGTGGACCATCCGCTGTCGCCGGTGCAGCAACGGAATCTGGAGGAAGCATGGGATACCAAAGTGGTGGATCGCACCGGCCTGATTCTGGAGATCTTCGCCGCCCGTGCCCGAACCAAAGAAGGTTCGTTGCAGGTGGAACTGGCCAGCCTCAATTACCAGATCAGCCGACTGGTACGATCCTGGACGCATCTGGAACGGCAACGCGGGGGGTTCGGCTTTCTCGGCGGTCCGGGCGAGCGCCAGATCGAATTGGACCGGCGGCAGATCCGTAACCGTATTCTGAAACTGGAAAAGGAGTTAAGCAAAGTCCGGCGTATGCGCTCCACCCAACGGGCAGGACGCAAGCGTAAGAATATTCCAACCGTGGCACTGGTAGGTTATACCAATGCTGGAAAATCTACCCTGTTCAATCGCCTGACCGGATCCGATGTGTATGCCGCCAGTCAATTGTTTGCCACGCTCGATCCAACACTGCGCAAAGTTGAACTGGCGGGCGGGCATTCATTAATGCTGTCCGACACAGTGGGTTTTGTGCAGGAATTGCCGCATGAGTTAGTTGAAGCATTCCGCGCCACGCTGGAAGAAGTGGTGGAAGCCGATCTGATCATCCATGTACGGGATGCATCTGACTCCCAGGTACACGAACAGGGTAAGGTCGTTGAAGCCACGCTTCATGAAATTGGACTTGAAGGCGATGTGATGCCGCCTGTTATTGAGGTATGGAATAAAACCGATCTCGCACCCCGTGTCCGGTCACGCATCAAACCGGAGATTGGTGGCAGCCGCGTAGCGCTTTCGGCGCTGACCGGTACAGGCATAAACATGCTTCTGGATGTGTTATGCGACTGGCTGGAAGCACAAATGGTGGAAATACCCCTCATCCTCGATGCTGCTGACGGCAAGGCGCTGGCCTTTTGCCATGAACATGGAACCGTATTGGGCAGCAGCTTCCCCGATAATGAAACCGTGATCGTCAGGCTGTTGCTATCCGTCAGTGATCTTGGCCGGTTTGAAACATCAAACGGGATTTCACGTTTGAAGGAAGACTGATGAGTTTCATGACTGAAGCATGAGAAAAATGATGATACAACAAATAGCATGAAATGCCCGAAATGTTCTTTTGAACAAGAAGATGGAGGTGTCGAGTGCGTAAAGTGCGGGATTATTTTCTTCAAATATGACCGCGCCCGGCAACGTATAAAATATTTAGATCAGCCTCAATCAACTCACCTGATCTGGACAATGCAAAAAGATTCCAGTCCGATTTATCGGAAATTACGAATACTGTTGCTGCTATGGCTGGTATGGATCAGTTGGAGCTTTATCTTTTCACCTGTCAGCTTTTATGGAAATTATGCAGCGCACAGTTTTTTCCATAATATCAATCTTCCTTTTCATGAGTTTGGACATTTGCTGTTCCGCCCTTTCGGGCGCTTTATGCACTCCCTCGGTGGAAGTTTGGGGCAATTGCTAATGCCGTTGATTTGTTTTGGTATATTACTGTGGAAAACACGCGATGCCTTTGGTGCGGCAGTATGTATGTGGTGGTTTGGTGAGAGTTTGCTTGATCTTGTATCATATATTGATGATGCACGCAGTCTTAACATGCCATTGCTTGGAGGTAACTTCGGCTACAGTTCACCTTATGGCTTCCATGACTGGGAGTTCATTTTAACAGAGTCAGGGTTGCTTCAGTGGGATCATGCACTGGCGAAGACTACTCATATTTCGGGTTCGCTAGTGATGGTTACAGCGCTAATCTGGATGGTGCTGTTATTGTTTCGCAAGTATCAGGGGAATGAAAACACGGCACAACCATCACGGTGATTCATGAATAGCTCAAGCTAGGGCTGCATCTGCATGACCACGGGAATATCAATCTTCCGGCTGTTCAGCACGCTGATATGACGTGCCACTTCCCCCGCCATGGCACGATAGGCCTCCGACTGCGCCGAATCCGGATGTGCCGCAACAATGGGTGTTCCCCCATCCGAATCTTCGCGTATCTGCATATCCAGCGGGATATGGGCAAGCACACGGGTATCATGCTCTTCAGCCAGCCGCTCCGCGCCGCCCTGTGAAAAGATATGGCTCCCCTCACCACAATGCGGGCAGATAAACACACTCATGTTCTCCACAATGCCAAGTACGGGCACATTCACCTTGTTGAACATGGCAATGCCCTTGCGGGCATCGGCCAGCGCAATATCCTGCGGTGTCGTGACAATTACTGCTGCCGTCACCGGAGCATTTTGCGTCAATGTCAGCTGTGCATCGCCGGTGCCGGGAGGTAAATCAATCACCAGGTAGTCCAGTTCACCCCAGGCAACGTCATTCAACAATTGGGTCAGCGCACCGGCCACCATCGGGCCACGCCAGATCATCGCCTGATCTTCCGGTACAAGGAATCCGATGGACATGGTAGTTACGCCAAAATTTCCGAGCGGTAAAATCGTCTTATCCTTCACTCTTGGTTGCCGCCCAGCCAACCCCATCATGCGCGGAATGGAAGGGCCGTAAATATCCGCGTCCAGGAGCCCTGTTTTGGCTCCGGCTTGAGCCAGTGCAACAGCGAGATTAACGGCAGTGGTTGATTTTCCCACACCTCCCTTGCCGGAAGCAACAGCAATAATATTTTTGATGCCGGGGATGGCACGCGTGCCGGGACGGGCTTGCGTCTGAACATTGGATGTAATATTTACCTGTACATCCGTAACGCCATCCATAGCGCCAACCAGTTCGGTGGCCTGACGGCGGAATTCTTCCTTGACCGGGCAGGCGGGTGTCGTCAGTTCGATGGTGAAAGAAACCTTACCGGATTTAATCGCAATATCTTTTACGAATCCCAACGCAACAATATCCTTACGAAAGTCGGGATCAATAATCTGGCTTAAAGTTTCAAGCACCTGTTTTTCAGTCACTACGGACATGTTATGCTCCTGCTGGTGAGCCACTTGCAAAACCCGTGAGTGGCGATGGACTCCGGCCCAGAGCTTTGCAAGTGACTTATGGAATAATCGGGACCGTGTAATACTATACCATTTTTGTCAAGTATTTTGGTGTTGTCTGCTCTTCTGCATGGCTGACGGCCAACATTCAGGCTCTGGGAGCTGTTTTGCCGCCACGTCTGCGCCGACGGTGTGACGGAGAAGAACCGGGGCGTGACTGATGCTGATCCTGTCTGCCCCTACGATTGCGTGAACGCCCTTGCCGGGGTCTGGAAGGAGCGCCGTCATCGTGGGCTGACATAGTCGCAAGGTCGGCGGTATAGCCCGGCACTTCGACCACCGGGATTTTCTTCCTGATAAGCTTCTCAATACCGGTGAGCAGTTTCAGTTCTTCATGACAGATCAGCGACATCGCCTCGCCGGTACGTCCGGCACGACCGGTACGGCCAATACGATGCACATAATCCTCCGGCACATTCGGTAATTCATAGTTGACGACATGCGGTAACTGGTCGATGTCCAGTCCACGCGCTGCGATATCCGTGGCGACCAGCACCCGTATTTCGCCCTGTTTAAAACCGGCCAGTGCTTTTGTGCGCGCCGTCTGGCTTTTGTTACCATGAATTGCCGCCGCATGGATACCGTCCTTGCCAAGCTGTTCGGTCAAACGGTTGGCGCCGTGTTTGGTACGGGTGAATACCAGTACCTGTTTCCAGTTCTGGCTGGAAATCAGGTGGGAAAGTAGTGTGCGTTTGTTCGACTTACCGACCAGATGTACCACCTGGTTGATCAGGCCAACTGTTTCGTTACGCGCCACTTCGACCAGCACCGGCGAACGCAGCATACCGCTGGCGAGTTTCTTGATGTCGTTGGAAAAGGTTGCCGAGAAAAGCAGACTCTGGCGATTTTTCGGTAACAATGCCAGCACCTTGCGGATATCGTGAATAAAGCCCATGTCGAGCATACGGTCCGCTTCATCAAGCACCACTATCTCCACTTTGGACAGGTTGGCAGCCTTCTGGCCGACCAGATCAAGCAGACGTCCCGGCGTGGCAATGAGGATATCCACACCGCGACGCAGCTTGGCGATCTGTGGCTGAATACCCACACCACCGAAGATAACGGTTGAACGCATCGGCAGGTATTTACCGTAGGTAGCGATGCTTTCGCCTACCTGAGCGGCCAGTTCACGAGTCGGCGTGATGACCAGCACGCGGATCGGCCGATGCCCGTGCCCGGCTTGTTCGTTTTGCAGCAGCTGGAGTATCGGCAACGTAAATCCGGCAGTCTTGCCTGTTCCGGTCTGGGCAGCGCCCATGATGTCGCGTCCCTCCAGCACCACAGGAATTGCCTGTGCCTGAATGGGTGTGGGCTCGCTATAGCCCTGTTCGCGCACAGCACGAAGGATCTCTTCCGAGAGACCAAGTTTTTCAAATGTCATGTTGTGTGTTCCAATGCCGACCCGCCGGAGATAACCGGACTGATCTGGGTCTGGCGTGATTTATTACATCCCGCGATTCGCGGAAGAGCGGCTAACGATCAGAGAGCAGCCGCTTGAAGTGGCGGCACTGTATTGAGAGGAACCGATAATAGCAACACATCATTCACCTGTAGGCGCGTGCAGTGATTGCCAATGTTACCAACTTGTATCAAGGTACAATGAAAATGGAGAGGTTATAAATGCAGAAACAACATTGTCCCATTGCATATATGATATGAAAATATGGGTCGATGCAGATGCATGTCCTGTGGTCATCAAGGATATTTTATTCAGAGCCGCAAAGCGTACCGGCATACCGTTGATACTGGTCGCAAATATGCCGCTGCGCATACCATCGACACCCTGCATTAGCATGCTGCAAGTCGCTGCCGGTTTTGATGTCGCTGACAGTGAAATTGTGAAGCGCCTTGAGGTGGGCGATCTTGTCATTACCAGCGACATCCCTCTGGCAGCCGAGGTGCTCGAAAAAGGCGGGCAGGCGCTCAGCGTTCGCGGCGAATTGTATTCGTTGGACAATATCCGGGCGCGCCTGAATATGAGGGATTTTATGGATACGTTACGGGCCAGCGGAATAGATACAGGCGGCTCGCCAGCCCTGAATCAAAATGATCGAAAATCTTTTGCAAATCAACTGGATAGATTCTTGACCCGGCATACAAAAATGTACGGCAATGCAAGCTAAACCAATGCGAAGACCGCAACGGAAATATTCACAGTTTTCATGTTTTTATTTTTCATTGCAGATGTGGAATTAAATATGTCCCCGAAATTCCCTGCCAACATTTCCTCAATGATCGTTATACCGCCACTCTATGCTGCCGCAACCTGACATGCTGTGGCCTGTTGCGGCAATTCTGGCCGGTATTCTCCTGCTGGTCTGGGGTGCTGGTCGTTTTATAGACGGTGCGGCTTCGATCGCCAGAAATCTGCGTGTGCCGCCAATGGTGATCGGGTTGACGATCGTCAGTGTCGGCACCTCATTGCCAGAGATGGTCGTTGCTGCAATGGCGGCCCTGGATGCGAACCGTGATCTCGGTATCGGCAATGCGCTCGGTTCCAATATTGCCAATATCGGACTGGTGTTGGGGGTTACAGCATTGATCATGCCGCTGGCCGTTAAATCAATGACGTTACGCAGAGAAATGCCAGTGCTATTTCTGGTTACTGTGTTTGCGTTTGCGCTGATGTCGGATGGCAAGCTGGATTTTATCGACGGGGTGATGCTGCTTGTGGGGCTTGTCCTCATGCTGATATGGATTGCCCGCATCGCCCTGAAAGACAGACACGACCCTCTGGTGCAGGAATTCACTGAATCCATTCCGGATCAAATGAGCATGCGGCAATCTGTTTTCTGGTTCTTTGCGGGTTTGCTGGTGCTCATGGCCAGCTCTCGCATGGTGGTATGGGGAGCTGTAGAAGTTGCCCATGCTTTCGGCGTCAGTGACTTGGTGATCGGATTAACCATTGTGGCGATCGGCACCAGTCTGCCGGAACTGGTGGCATCAATTGTGGGTGTACTGAAAGGTGAGGCGGATCTGGCAATCGGCAATGTAATCGGATCGAATATGTTCAACCTGCTGGCCGTACTGGCCATGCCGGCAATGATTCACCCCGGTGCATTTGATCCGCAGGCATTATTACGTGATTTTCCGATCATGCTGGGCTTTACCATTGCCTTGTTTGTGGTCTCATTCGGTTTGAAACCGGGGAAAATTAACCGTTTCGAGGGTATATTGCTGGTGGGTGGATTTGCCGGTTATTTGTATCTTCTTTTTTTGCAGGCGTAGGAAAAATTAGCCAAGGCTTCGGTGAAAACTGTGTTCCCTTATTCTGATGACTATTTTCCAGCATCAAAAAGTACCGCTGAACCATCAAGAATTTCATTGGCTTCATTTATTATTAAATTTTTATAATTCATCAAGTCTTCTCTAATACTTGATTTTTTATTTAAAAAATATTTTCTTATTGCTCTTTTGTTTTTTGCAAGAAGTAAAACAATATCATCACGACAGATCCCCCCATTATTATCTACAGCAAGATAACTGTGCCTTTTTCCACTGATGAGTTTTAATACGCTTATGTCGAAGTCCTGCTCACGAACATCAAGAGTAATCTCAATGCTTATCTGTTTTTTGTTATAAAAAATAGAAACAAAAATATTTTTACATTCCTCTATCTCTGGCCCAGAAAATCCATAATCTTCCACTAAAAAGCCAAAAACCTCTTTGCAGTGAGTAATAAATTGATCTACCACATCACTATCTAATCTACTGGTCGAGATCATTTACCCCTCCTTCAAAACGTCCTTTGCGTTTAAAAACTTGTTTCCGCTTCGTGTAATTTTTCGTTTCAGTCCTTTCCATATTGTAGAAGGGGCTATCTGGCCTTTTTCCCACTACACTTCGTTTGAGTCTTCGTTTAAAATCAGGACCAATGTCATAAGCATCAACGTCTTGATCCTTTTGGGTTCTCAGCCATTGTCGATTGTGCTCCATACCTTGTTCATAACTACTCCCTTTTGGTGGTCCAGGATAAGTTTTTGCCCCAATCTTTTCAGCATATTTATTAACCCTTTTCATGTTCTCCCCAATTACTATCTTCTGCTTCACCACGCCCAGCAAAGCTTCACCTGCCTTGAACATTTTTTTGCCTTTGCTTGCTGTCATAGCGGCTGGAATGGGTATCAAATCCATAGCCCGTTCCACCATCGGGCGGGTGTCAACTTCGCCCGTCACCGGATTTGCACCTATAGCCGCGCCCACCTGAGAACCCCACAGGATATCCTGTAGCTGCGCATTGGCGCTCAGTTCAGGCGCGGCATGCACTTCGCTACCGTCAAACGGCATGGTGGTCTTCTTCGGATTGGCAAGCGATTCGCGGGCCAGCAGGTAAGTCTGCTCCTCCGAACTCAGGTTGCTGTACGCCCTGCGGAATGTTTCCACCTGGCCTTTGGACGCATTCTGCAAACCGCCTTCACCCAATACGGCATACGCCTGTCTGGCATGATCCACCGCCCGCATGCGGTCCGGCGGCAGCTGCGTGCTGGCGACGACCTGCCCGGCAATACCCTGATCCGAAAGGGCTCTGGCAATCATATTAACGCCCGCTATGTAATTCGCCGCACGTACTTGCGGATTAAGATCAGGATTTCGCGCTTCCCTCAGATAGCGCTCGCCCCGATTCATCACCGATGCCGGGTCGTTGTTCAATGACACGTCGAAGAACACCTGATTCTCAGCAAAGCCCGGAGCGGCCATAGTGGCATCGCGCCCTGTCATGTCCGCCATGAATTGTAATACCTGATCCGCCGCTTCTCCATGCAGCATCATTTTGTTTTCCGTCAGGTCGGTGTAGTAGGCAAGCAGCAGGTCGGATTTCTTGCTCAGAATCTCCTTGAAACTCTCCGCTGCCTGTTTATTGACCTTCCCTTCATTCATTGCCATCCGGATATTTTCCGCGATCTGTTCCGGTGACAGCCCATAACCATTCTGCAACCGGCTCTTCAACTGTTCACGCCGAAGTGACTCTCCAATATGTTTAACCGCACGTTTAATCTGCGCCACATCCCGCTTCGCCTGCTTCATGTCCACAATCGGAATCACCACGCGCACATGCGTCTGCTTGTCCTTCACGATCTGTTGCGCTTTGGCAATATCCCGGTTGAGATTGGAGATGTTGCTGTTGGTGATGATAATGCCCTTGCCGATGGTGGCGCGGGAGACGCCTTCCTTCCTGCCCCGCTCAAAGTTCACATCGCCCACGCCTTTGACAGACTCCTGCGGAGCTGTCTGCACCTTGCCAGTTTTGGGATCAATGCCGAGGCCTGTGTTGAACGACGCGCCAACGCCGGAGGAGTTGTCCCGGTCTTGCAGGTTCTCGTAGGTAATCTCCGGGCTCACCAGTGCGAGATCGCCTTTGGATTCGATCACCGCACCCTTCAGATGCGTAGCTTTGCCTGCCTTGATGTCCACAGATTGTTTACCCCGGATGGACGACTGATCATCCACCCATGCGCGGTTCGTGCTGCCTCTGTTGTAGGCAACATTGCCCGAGGTGGAGATCGCACCGCCTTCGGACTTGCTTTGATACGTATCCTGAATACTGGCCAGCGTGAGTTTGTTCCCCACATCCATCCTGACCGTATCGCCTTCCAGGTTGCCGCCGGTAATGGTGGTGTCCTCACCGCTCTTTGTTGCCAGCTCTCCACCCGCCTGCGTGCCGGTGCGATAAACTAAATCTTCATAATTATGATTTGCGTATGCCAGTTGGCATGAAAGGAGGAGAGTAAGAAATAATGCGAGGCGGTTCATGACGTTTTTATTCAATCTTGTATGAGATGAATTGAGTATTGTTGTCTAATTGCACGTGGTTTCCCTCCGCGTTTATTTTTTGTCTTGCCCGGGTTCATGGTTGTCTCCGAGGTCGGCGCAGATGATGTGTTGGCCGCCTCATGATGGTGTCGGATGACGGTAAACGTTTCAGTGTCCCAGCCACGCCATTCTGGATGGATGTTCTCATCCGTATGGCAGCAATACTCTCGAAATCGTTTGCCGTCCTCGTCCCGGTCAGGACATGGCATTCCCATTTGGGAATTTACGGGTTACAGCTCATGAGGCTTGCAGCATTGGCCGGAAGGGCATGTTGTCGATCAACATGCGATGCAGAATGACCGCCATCTTGCGAGCCAGCGCCACGCGCGCCTTTTTTCCTCCGACCCTGTCAGCCAGTTTCAGAGCCCAGTCCTTCAAAGGGATATTCGCCTTCACCCGCACCATCAGTACATTAGCGGCCTCATACAGCAGAGCGCGGGCGATGGCGTCACCTGCCTTGGATATGCGGCCTGTCCATGACACGTCACCGGACTGGTATGAACGTGGCGTTAACCCCAGATACGCACCGACGGATGCCGATTTGGCAAATCGTTGTGCACCATCCATGGCCGAAACGAACGCCAGCGCAGTCAAGGGGCCGATGCCCGGCATGGTTTGCAGTAGTTCGCAGCGCTCATCTACGCTTGCCAAGCGCCTGGCCTCGTTCTCGAGTGTCTGCTGTGACGTCAGCAGGGATCGGCGTACCTGAAGCAACTGATCAATCGGTAGTTGCAAGGCCGGAACCTGAACCAGCAGATGCTGAACGCGTTGCTCGAATCTGCCTCGCGCCACCTGCCCAACCTTGAGGCCGAAAACCCGTAACATGGCACGAATCTGGTTCTCAAAATCACGCCGCGCCTTGGTGACCTGTTTGCGAGCCAGGAGCAGAGCGCGAATCTCATGGGCCTCGGCGCTCTTCACATATACTTCGCGATACCAGCCCGTGCGCGCCAGATGAGCCAGTCCCTCTGCATCGTTGG